>JANOAW010000556.1:0-6235 GCA_031411355.1 Hyphomicrobiaceae bacterium
CGCCTCGATCAGGCGGTCACCGTCAGTTTTCTCGCCCCCTTGATGGTCGCGTTGCTGGCCGGTCCCCTGCTCGGCGAGTGGGTGGGATGGCGGCGACTGGTCGCCATCGGCATCGGCTTTTGCGGCGTGCTCGTCGCCGTCCGGCCGGGGCCGACGACATTCGAGCCGGCTTTCCTGTTCGCCTTCGGCATGGTGCTGTTCTATGCGAGTTTTCAGCTGATCACGCGCTATCTCGCAGCCTTTGACCCACCGGAAGTGACGCTGTTCTGGTCGCTGCTCGCCGGCGTGATCGGCGTGGCGCCGTTCGGCATTGCTGCCTGGGTCGCACCCGCGGACGTGCACACGTGGCTCTTGTTCGTATGTATCGGGCTGTTCGCGGCCATCGGTCACGGCATCTTCATTCTCGCCTACCGCTCGGCGGAAGCTGGAACGTTGGCGCCGTTTCTCTATGTCAGCCTCGTCTCGCACATCACCGGCGGTTACGTTGTGTTCGGACAGTTGCCCGATGCCTGGACACTGGCCGGCGCGGCGATCATCATCGCGTCGGGACTGTACGTGCTCTGGCGCGAGCAAGTGCGCGCGACGGAGCAGCAGATCAAGGCGGAACCGACGATATGAAATTTTTTGCTGGACTGACGGTCTGGGCACTGCCGCTCGCGGCCGTCGTCGGCTTTCTATTCGGTGGCCTGTGGTACATGGCTCTGGCGGGTCCATGGATGCGTGCCGTCGGCTTGAGCAAAGATCGTATCGCCGCAGCCGGCGGCCAGACGCCGTTCATGCTGGCACTGACTTTCGCGGCCCAACTCGTGATGGCCTGGATGTTGGCCGGCGTCATCCTGCACATGCAGCGCGCCGGCATCAAAGCCACCGCCGTCAACGGCATGATTTCAGGCGCCTTCATCTGGTTCGGCTTCGTCGCCACCACGCTTGCGGTCAGCCACCGCTATCAATTGCGACCGTGGAGCTTGACGGCGATCGATGGTGGCCATTGGCTCGGCGTGTTGCTCCTGCAGGGCGCGATTCTCGGCCGGTTCGGCATGGCCTGAGATCAACGCTTCTGGCGGTAAATGCCGGTGAACGAGACGTTGACGCCGCCGCAATTGCGGTTGTCTTCGGCGACGAGATAAGGTCCGAGCCCGATCATCGCCACGGCGCAGTCGGTATCATCCACGCTTTTGGCGTTACGGGCGACAGCCCCCGACGTGCCGAGCGCGATATCGACGCTGTTGGCCGACGGCTTCACATCGAAGCTGAACTCACCGAGATTGACCGCGCCGCGCGCAACGCGATTTTTGTCGAGCGCGCCGTAGGTGGCCGCGCCGGCAAACGTCAACATGCCGTCGCGGCCCTTTGGCTTGACGACGATTTCGGCTTCGACGCGGGACCACGTGCCGACCAAGGCGCTCCGGTCGGCTTTGGGCCGTGGCGTCGGCACTTCCAGACGGTCGTTCGGCAATAGCCCAGCTGTTGTTCGTCCTTTGCCATCGACGAACACCGCACAGGCCGAGACGTCGAAAACCTGGCCGACAAGCACGACGTCGCCCGGCATGACGAACGCCTTGGAATGGCAGGCGCCTGGTTTGGTGTCGTCGCAGTCGTCTTTGAGGAAGGGCACGCGCGCCTGTCCCGCCTTGACCTGCGCGACGTTGAGTTCAGCGAACCTGCCGCGCTCGGTGAGCTCTGGGCACTGACCCGCGTTGGCTGCCGTCAGTGGCAGGAGCAGAGCCGAGGCGAGGATGAGCGTGCGCATGGCGTTTCCGGTGCGGCGATGGTTCGAGCGAGGTGACGAACCCTATCATAGTGCGCTGGAAAATCGCCCCATGATCCAGCAACGCGGCGCAGATGCGGTGTTCAGACCGTGTCCGAGAGATACGCCATGGCTGCGCCGACGCCGCCCGGTGTATGCGGCACGCCGGCCAGCTTGAAGCCCATTTCGCACCCTGCCAGCGTGCCGAGCACAGTCAGATCGTTGGTGTCGCCGAGGTGGCCGATGCGGAACACTTTGCCAGCCAGTTTACCGAGGCCCGAGCCGAGCGACATGTCGAAGGCGTCGAGTACGATTTTGCGGTACGTATCTGCATTGTGTCCGTCGGGCAGCACGACACCGGTCAGCACGGGCGAATGATGTCGCGGGTCGAGACACTGCGTTTCAAAACCCCAGGCGTGAACCGCACGGCGCACCGCTTCGCCATGCCTCACATGGCGCGCGAACACCCGCTCGAGACCTTCCTCATGCATCATGTCGATCGCCTCGGCGAGGGCGTACAGCATGTTGGTGGCAGGCGTGGTCGGAAAGAAGCCGTTCTTGTTCGGTCCGATCATCTCGTCCCAGGACCAGAACAGCCTCGGAAATGTCGACGATTTCGAAGCCGCCAAGGCTTTGTCGGAGACGGCATTGAAGGCGATGCCGGGCGGTAACATCAAGCCCTTCTGGGATCCCGAGACCGTGACGTCGACGCGCCACGCGTCGTGCTGGTAGTCAGCCGAACCGAGGCCGGAAATGCTGTCGACCATCAGCAGGGCTGGATGTCCCGCGGCGTCGATGGCGCGACGGACCTCGGCGATGTCGGACGTGGTGCCGGTGGAGGTTTCGTTGTGGACCACGCAAACGGCTTTCAACGTGTGCGCGGTGTCGGCCCGAAGGCGCTCTTCAATTTTGCGCGCGTCGATACCGCGGCGCCAATCGGAGGCAATGAACTCGGGGCAAAGGCCGAGCTTCGCCGCCATCGTCTTCCACAGCGTCGCGAAGTGTCCGGTCTCATACATCAGCACGTGGTCGCCGGGCGACAGGGTGTTGGCCAGCGCCGCTTCCCAGGCGCCGGTGCCCGACGTCGGATAGATGATGACATGACCCTTGGTCTTGAAGATGGTCTTGATGCCGTCGAGCACGCGATGCCCGAGCTTCTGGAACTCCGGCCCGCGGTGATCGAGCACGGGCTTGGCCATCGCCGAGAGGATGCGATCCGGCACAGGGCTCGGGCCCGGAATCATGAGGAAATGGCGGCCAGCGCGACGCGGCGCGGAGTTCGAAGACATTGGATCATCTCACGGTCGGTGTCGGCCGGAATTGGGATGGATCACAGGTCCACGTCAAGCAGCACGTCCCGCGGCCATTGTTCCTCGTCGAGCCACTGACTAGGTTTGCCTCATGACTGAACGCAAAGCCTGGAGTGCCTCATGACGACCGTCCGCATCCTGTCCGACGCCGAAGCCAGCCCCGAAGCGCGCGCCGTCTTCGACGACATTCGTGCCACGCGCAAAACCGATTTCGTCAACAATGCCTGGCGCGCGATGGCCAATCATCCAGCGCATCTCGCCCGTCAATGGGCGACGGCAAAAGAGGTGATGGCACCGGGCGCGATCGATGCACTGACCAAGGAGTTCATTTATCTAACGGTATCGATCATGAACACCTGCGAATATTGCATCCACAGCCATTCCCACTTTGCGCGTCAAAAGGGCATGACGCCGGCACAATTTTCAGAATTGCTGGCGGTGATCGATCTGGCGACCGCCGGCAACCGGATGATGACGGCGATGCAGGTGCCGGTCGACGAGGCGTTCAAGGTGACGTGATCAAGGTGACGTGATTCCGGTCATCACCCAAGGGCTGCACTCACGGGTCGTCAGTTGCGCAGCCATGGCAGGTCGGCCCGCTGACTGGCACCAGGCAGACCGTCGTCGAGGGCTTGCTTCAAGGCCAGGGCGCCGGCCTGTTCCGCTACACGCTCCGGCACGACCCAGAGCGTGTAGTCGGCGGCAACAATTGGCTTGCCGCAGGTCAGCCGGCCAAGATCGACTTTGCAACTCATGTCGGCATACGCCGCCATCGTGTTGCGCCGGTCGTGGACCATCACTTTGAGGTCGACAGGCTGGAGAATGGGATCGGGTCCGCTGACGTCGACGCCGCGAAATACGCACCCGGTGTTGTGGTTGCACGCGCCTGCGCGCGCGCCGAAGGTGTTGGTCGGGCCGAGCGAGCGGCTGAGCGAGACGAAGCGGGAGGCGGTTTCAGCTCCACTCGAAATATAGCAACCGTCGCGAGCGCATAAAATGGGGTCAGCGGTTTTTTCAAACCGGCGGATGCCCTTGTTGCCCGGTGTCATGATCATCAGCACGGTGACGCGGCTGTCGTAATCGGAACGCGGAGCAGCGGTGTAGCCGAGAGCCGAGCGCTGGGTTGGCGCGAGCTGTCGTGGTTGGGCTGCGACCACCTCGGTCGTCCATGGCGTATCGAGCGGGCCGAGAGGCTTTGTCGGGCGGGCAGCCGAGGCGCGCCGCAACTTATCCGACAAAATCTGTAGTTCAGCCTGCCGTCTCTTCTCGAGCCCGTCTTTATCGGACGGCGCGGCATCGCCGATGTTGACCGTGCGCTCACGGCGGGCTTTTTCGAGCATTTCCTGCTCATCGCTCGCCTGTCGGGCTCGCTCGATCACTGACTGATCTGCGCGCACATCGACGCTTGTCGCAATAAACGCCGCCGTAATCAGCGACACCGAAATCGCGAGCGCACGTGATCTTTCCCCCGACGAGTTCTTGATCATAGGCCCTCTCCGCCACACCCTGTCTACATCCACCAGATGCCTCTGATGGCCCCAAGACAAGGCACGGTGTGCGTGTGACTTGCTCGATAATGTCGTTCGTTTGTGGCGATAACATGCCGCAGCGTGGCTGAACGCCGTCTGAACACTGGTTTTTGTGTGTTGGAACATAAGTTTAATGGTGTTTCGCCAGCCTGCAGGAGGCAATCTTGAGGCACGGAACCATCGGTTCAAATGAGATTTTCGGTTCTTGGTTCCGCTTCGGTTTGCAGTATTTTTGCACATCACTTAGTTCAATACGACCCAGAACTCGCGGCCACGACAGGGCAATGGTAGCATTGGGCGCCGGAATTCGTTATTGGCACGTCAACTTACGCAATCCAACCGGCGTGCCCATGGCTCCCTCACCTCTGATGTCCGTGATGATGACGGCCGCTCGCAAGGCCGCGAAAGGCTTGATCCGCGATTTCGGCGAGGTCGAGCAGTTGCAGGTATCGGTAAAGGGTCCGGCGAATTTCGTCTCGGCCGCGGATCACCGTGCCGAAGAAATCATCTTTGCGGAGCTGACGAAATCGCGCCCCGGCTACGGCTTTTTGATGGAAGAACGCGGCATTGTGGAGGGCTCGGACAAAGCCTCGCGGTGGATCGTCGATCCCTTGGACGGCACCACCAACTTCCTGCATTCAAATCCGATGTTCGCTATCTCCATCGGCCTCGAACGTGACGGCCAGCTGGTCGCAGGTCTCGTCTACAATCCGATCTTCGACGAGATGTTCATGGCCGAAAAGGGCAAGGGCGCGTTTCTGACCGATCGATCCGGTCACGATCGACGACTGCGGGTCGCTGCGCGCAAGTCTATCGACGACTGTTTGTTGACGACCGGCATCCCGCATCGCGGTCGCCCGCAACACGGCGAATTTCTCGATGATATGGAAGACCTGATGAAACAGGTGGCTGGGATAAGGCGCACGGGATCGGCCGCGACCGACCTTGCCTGGGTCGCAGCCGGCCGCTTCGACGCCTACTATGAGCGCAACCTCGGACCTTGGGATCTCGCCGCCGGCGCCGTGATCGTGAAGGAAGCGGGCGGCATCGTATCGGACATGGACGGTGGTCAAGACATGATCACCAAAGGCAGCATCTGCGCCGGCAATCAAGCCATTCACAAGGCGATCATGGCTGTCGTCGGATGACCCGGTTGCCTCAAGGCACTACCTCAGCGCGGTGACGATGCGCCCGAGCGCGAGGTCGAGTTGAGCGGGGTCGCGACAGATGCACAGTCGCAGAAATCCAGCCGAGGCTTTGCCGAATAAAAAACCGGGCGCCAGACCGACGCGTGCCGAATCGAGCACATGCCGGCAGGCTTCGCGCGAGTCCGGATGGGTCGGGATCGAGAAAAAGACGTACATGCCACCACGCGGCGCATTCGGCAGTGTGATGTTTGGCACCTGAGACAGCGCTGTCATGGCCGATGCGATGCCGGATTTGCATCGGTCACGCATCTCGCCAGCCAAGGCTTCGCCGTTGATCAGCGCCGCGTTCGCACCTGCTTGCAGTGGCCCAGCGGTCCCCGAGTTGATGTATTGCGTCATGGCCGAGACCTGCGCTGCGACCGACGAGGGATGCGTCAACCAACCGATGCGCCAACCCGTCATGGCCCATGCTTTGGAAAAGCTGTTGATGGTCATCACCAG
>JANOAW010000557.1:0-2611 GCA_031411355.1 Hyphomicrobiaceae bacterium
CGTCGCGCTTGAAGCACACGTCGCCGATCTTGACGTCTTCGCCAGCGAGTTTCTTTTTTGTGGACGTTTCGAGAATGGTCGGGCAGGCGCGGCCGCCAAACAACAGCGACGTGGTGTCGCTCTTGGGATCGCAGCCGATCAGCAGAACTTTCTTGCCCTGGCGCGCCATCATGTAGCTGAGGTTGGCGAGTGTGAAGCTCTTGCCGATGCCGCCTTTGCCGTAGATGGCGATGATCTGCGTGGTCTTGGCGGCGGGTGACGTTTTCAACGCCGCCGCATGCACTGTCGGCTTGGTCGCATCGAGCACGAGGGTCATGATGCACGTCTCCAATCGAGCACCATTTTCAGGCACCCGGGTTCGGTGAAGGCAGAGTGGTAGGCGTCGGTCGCCGCATCGACCGGTCTGCGATGTGTGACGAGGTCATCGAGGTTGAGGGCGCCCGAGGCGATCAGCCTCGTGACCGCCGTCATGTCGCGCGGCGCCCATTCGGCGGCGATGCGCACGCGCACTTCGCGCATGAAAGCTGGGGCGAACGCGAAGCTCGGGCGATCGTGATAGAAACCCGCAAGGGTGATCTCGCAACCCTTGGCCGAGCGCGCGATCAGGGTATCGAGCAATCCGGCGCATCCACTGGCGTCGTAGATCGAATAATAATCGCGCCGCTCATCCGTCTCGCCGTCGAGCACCGGGTAGCCGGTGCCGCCTGCACGCCGCACGGGATCGCGCTCCCATACAGTCGGTGGCGCGCCGCCGAGCGCCATGGACACGCGGGCGAGCAGACGGCCGACGATACCGTGTCCGACAATGAGATCAGGGGCACGCGCACCATCAGCCTTCAGCGCGTGGTGGGCGGTGGCGGCGAGCGCGAGCAGCACGCCGCGATCACCCAGTGTTTTGTCGATCACCGTTGTTCGCCGACCGCTCGTGACCAGTTGGCTTGCCGCGCCACCGAACAGCGCCTTCAGAGGCCCGAAACATGTCGCACCGGGAACGAATACGGTGTCTCCACTTTTGCGGCCGGAACGCTCGCCAGCCTCGACCACGGTGCCGACCGACTCGTATCCGGGCACAAGCGGATATCCCATGCCGGGAAACGGCGGCATGTCGCCGGACCAGAGCAATCGCTCAGTGCCTGCACTGATGCCGCTGTAGGCGATGTCGACCACGACGTCGTCAGCCGAGGGTGTATCGAGTGCCACCGCCTCGAGGGCGATGTCGTTGGCCTGGCGGAAGATGACAGCGGTTGTCTGCATGGCCAGCTCGTTGATCTTCGACGGCGGTTCGGCTGTTTTCGGCAGGCGGCGCGTGATCAGTGGATAGTGACACTTTAAAATGACATATCAGTTTGTCAAGAATATTTGACAAACTTTCTGTCAACGTTGTTTGCGAGCGATCATCATGCCCGTCAAAATGGCCCGCCGTGTCGTGACGGCGCGGGCCTGGATGAAGCCCGCCGCGGCGAGCAATGCGCCGAGTTCGTCGGCGCTGCGTGCGCGGCCCCGGCCCATGGCGAGCAGGTAGAACGCGAAATAGGCGTCACCGACGGTCTCGGCTCCGCGAAGTCCGCACATGGGTTCTGCGATCACCACAACTCCATCTGGCGGCAACGCGTCGTGGATCGCGGTGAGCAATTGCACGACCGTGGCATCGTCGTGATCCAGCGCGACCCGGACCAGACTGACGACGTCGGCGCCGCGCGGCAGTGCATCGGTGCGAAAATCGCCGCCGATGGTGTGTGTGCGCTGAGCAAAGCCCGACGCCCGCAGTCGCGCGGCACCCTTGTCGGCGACGGCGGGGAGATCGAACAGAGCCAGTTCCAAACTCGGGCAGCGATGTCCGACAGCGTCGAGAAAACTGCCGTCGCCGCCGCCGACATCGAGCAGGCGGCGATGCTGCGCGAAATCGTAGGCACTGAGCACGTCATCGCTGATCAGCGACTGCGAGCGCGCCATCAGTGCCGTGTACGGTGCGATTTCGTGCTCGGGCAGCGCCGAGGCATCCGCATCAGCGGCATAGGGCCAATAGCGGGCCAGCTGCGTGTCGCGCACTTGGCGCCGGAGCAATGCGATCGGATCGGCAAGATCGGCGTAGAGGAGGGCATGATGTTCGATCATGACGAGCGCGCCCGGATTGCCGCGCAAGGCTGCGCCCAGCATTGCAAGCCCGATGCGCCCGCCACGGCGGTCGGCGAGCAAGCCGAGCGCGCGCGCGGCATGCACCAGGCGTCGGGTTGCCTCGACGTCGAGATCGAGGCGGGGTGCCAGTTCCTCGATCGTCAGGGGTCGCTCGGCGAGAATGTCGAACACGCGCAGCCGCACGCACGCGAACAAAATCTGCGAATAGACGAAACCGGCGCAGATATCGAAGAGGACGCGTGCATTTTGATTGGCGGTGCGCCGCGTGAGTGGGAACGAGGCGGCCCAGCGTTGGAACCACGCACTCGCCATGAGCCGATCGCGTATGCCGTAGATCTTGTCGGTGAGTGACGGTCGGTCGGGGGCCGTCACGCCGCGCATGGGATCGGCGGCCCGCGGCAGCTCGCGTGACGGCCGTGCTGCGCGGGACGACTGCTGCATGATCTCGCCCTTGCGCCGGTTTGCGGTGCGATCT
>JANOAW010000558.1:0-3045 GCA_031411355.1 Hyphomicrobiaceae bacterium
CGGGAAGAGGTCGACATCGCGTTGACGGTCCGATCGAGTGGCTGGTCGATGCCTATCGCTCGATCGACGCGAGGCGTCGACGCACGCCCCCGAGACGCGCGTGCTACCAAAGGTTTTTGCCGTCGATGACCTGACCGCTCCGAAAAACCGGTGGCTGACCGTGATCTTTCCCTGTATCTAACGTCGATCGATCGTCCTCGCCACTATTCCGCCTGAATTGGAACAGCCGGCTTCTCAGCGCGTTGTGTAACGCGTCGATTCGGCTTGCGCTCCACCATGCGCGCCGGGAAAACGAAGCTCACTCACGCATGGAGACGACCGATGTCCAAAGGTTTTCAGAAGCCGAACAAGGAAGTGCGCAAGCCGAAGTCCGTGAAAAGCAAACCGCCTGCATCGCAAGCGTCGCCGTTTGCCGTTCGCGCTGGTCTGTCGGCCAAGCCCAAGGCCGGTGACAAGAAGGCCAAGTGATGTGATCTTCGCCGTCGCCGATCCCTTCCGCTGGCGGAAGTGTGATCGGTCGGCGAACCGGTTTCAGATGGTCTAACTTGCCGCATCGACCCCGACAGCGTATCGACGACGCGGAACCATGAAACGCGCGTTTTTGTTCGCCATAGGAGCCGTCGATGCGACGTTTAGGATCTGTTATCGTGGCCTTTGTGCTGACGTACGGATGCAGCGCATCGGTTTTTGCTCAGGCGATACCAGGCAAGCCGGCTCCCGCCTTCGTTGCCGCCGACAGCCAAGGTAAGAAAGTCGAACTGGCCGACTTCAAGGGCAAGACGGTTGTTCTCGAATGGACCAACCATGATTGCCCGTATGTGCGGAAGCATTACGGTTCCGGCAACATGCAGGCCCTACAGACCGAGGCGACCGCCAAAGATATCGTCTGGCTGAGTGTCATTTCCTCGGCGCCAGGCACGCAAGGGTTCGTCAAGGGTTCGGATGCCGACAGACTGACCGAGAGCCGCAAGGCCAAACCGACAGCGGTTGTTCTCGACCCCAAGGGCACGATCGGCCGCAGCTATGGCGCGACGTCGACACCGCATATGTTCGTGATCGCGCCGGATGGCCTGTTGGCATACGCGGGCGCCATCGACGATAAGCCCTCATCCAGCGTCGCCGACGTGCCGAAGGCGCGCAACTACGTCAAAGACGCCATTGCCGCTGTCGCAGCTGGTAAACCGATGTCACCCGCGCAGACGCGGTCGTATGGCTGCTCCGTCAAATATCAGGGAAGCTGATGCGCTATTCACGACGCACCGTCATGGCATTTGCGATGTCACTCGGCTTCGTGGCGCCGGCATCGGCCGAAACGTTGTCCGCGCGCATCGGCGACAAAGCGCCGTCGTTTTCAGTGCGCGACAGCGACGGACGGCTCGTCTCGTCGTCGGACCTCATTGGTCGCGTGGTCGTGCTCGAGTGGACCAATCCGGAGTGCCCCTTCGTCGATAAGCACTACAGTTCCGGCAACATGCAGGCGCTGCAACGCGCTGCGACGTCGACCGGGGTCATTTGGTTGACCGTGTCGTCGGCCGCGCCGGGGAATGTCGGCTATCTCGATGCGCTCGAAGGTGCCGAGCTGCTGGTCGCCCGCAAAGCCTCGCCGACGCACCTGTTGCTCGATCATGAGGGCCACATGTTGAAGGCGTATGGCGTCAACGTGGCTTTGACCATGGCCGTCATCGACGCCAAGGGTGCGCTCGCCTATACGGGCGCCATCGACGATCGCCCGACGGCAAAGCCGTCCGATATCGCCGGCGCCCGCAATTACGTCCGCGACGCCCTGCAGGCCATCGGCGCAGGCCAACCCGTAAAGCCGGCGCAGACGCGGCCGTACGGCTGCGTTGCGCGGTGAGGCCTTTACCCGTGCGCCATGCTCTTGGCGATGTCTTCGGTCATTTTCTTGGCGTCGCCGAGCAGCATCATCGTGTTGGGCTTGTAGAACACCGTATTGTCGATGCCGGCATAGCCCGAGGCGAGTGAGCGCTTGTTGAACATCACGGTGCCGGCCTTCCAGACCTGCAGGACGGGCATGCCGTAAATGGGAGATGTCTTGTCTTCTTCGGCGGCCGGGTTGGTGACGTCGTTGGCGCCGATGACGTAGGCGATATCGGCTTGGGCGAATTCGTTGTTGATGTCCTCGAGTTCGAACACTTCGTCGTAGGGCACATTGGCCTCGGCGAGCAGAACGTTCATGTGACCAGGCATGCGACCGGCGACGGGATGGATGGCGTATTTGACTTCCACCCCGGCCTTTTTGAGATTGTCGGCCATTTCCCGCAACGCGTGCTGGGCCTGCGCGACGGCCATGCCGTAGCCGGGCACGATGATGACCTTCTGCGCGTTCTTCATGAGATAGGCCGCATCTTCGGCCGAGCCCAGTTTCACGGGCCGTTGCTCACCCGCGCCGGCAGCAGGGCCCGCGACCTCACCCCCGAAACCGCCGGCGATGACCGACAGGAACGGGCGGTTCATGCCCTTGCACATGATGTAGGACAGGATGGCGCCGGACGAGCCAACCAGGGCGCCGGTGATGATCAGCGCCACGTTGCCAAGTGTGAAGCCAATGCCGGCTGCAGCCCAACCCGAGTAAGAGTTGAGCATCGAGACGACCACGGGCATGTCGGCGCCGCCGATCGGGATGATGATCAGAACGCCGAATGCGAACGACAGGAACGTGATCAGCCAGAACAGCCACGCCGAGCCGCCCGACTGCACGAAGGCATAAACGAGATACACGATCAGGGCGGCCAAAGTGGCGTTGATGAGATGCCGCGCCGGCAGCATGATCGGTTTGCCGGACATGCGACCGGACAATTTCATGAAAGCGATCACAGAACCGGTGAACGTGATCGCGCCGATGGCGGTGCCGAGTGCCATTTCGACAAGGCTCGCGCCTTTGATGCCAAGCTCTGGTTTGGCCTGATCGACCAGGATGCCGAAGGCTTCAGGCGCATAGACGGCACCCGCTGCGACGAACACTGCCGCGAGGCCGACGAGCGAGTGAAATGCCGCCACGAGTTCCGGCATCATGGTCATCGGAAT
>JANOAW010000559.1:0-8406 GCA_031411355.1 Hyphomicrobiaceae bacterium
GGCGATCGCGAGATCGAGCAGATCGTCGACCGCGGCACGGCATCGGAACGCGCAGCCTTGTTCTGGCGTTGGACGATGGGCTTCAACGCCACTATGGAATCGATCCATCGCTGGGCCTGGTGGTTCGCCGTATTGTGCCCACTCGCCGGCGGCATCGGCATCCTGCTCACTGGAACCGTGGTCGAGAACTGGTATCTCTGGGGCATCAAGCACGGCATCGTGCCGACCTACCCGTTCATCTACGGTCCGATCCTCGATCCGGCGCCAGCTGCGGGAGCAATCAGATGAGCCCTCGATCAGACATCACGACGCTGATGCAGGCCGCTGTGGCGCTGGTCGCCAGTGCCCTCGTGCTGGGCGGCTGCGATCAAGGACCGCCGAAAGCCCAGCAGATCGGCTATCGCGGTCTCGGCATGGAGCAGGTGGTCGACAAGCGCACCTACGCCAAAGCCCTCGCGGCCATGCAGAAAACAATTCCGGAAGCGCAGCCACCGGCTGATCCGTCGACGCGCAAGGCAAACCAAGCCTATCAGAACGTTCAAGTGCTGGGTGATCTCAACGAGAACGAGTTCAACCGGGTGATGCTTGCCATCACCGAGTGGGTGTCGCCCGAACAAGGCTGCAATTACTGCCACAACCCTGCAAACTTGGCCGATGACAATGTCTATACCAAGGTCGTTGCACGCCGCATGTTCCAGATGACACGCGACATCAATGAAACGTGGAAGCCGCACGTCGGTGACACCGGTGTCACCTGCTTCACCTGCCACAATGGCAATCCGGTGCCCAAGAACATCTGGTTCAGCGGTCGATTGGAAATCGATCCGTCCAAAATGGCAGGCTACACAGGCGGCGGCCAGAACGCCGCCAACAAATCCGTTGGCCTGACATCGATGACGGCCGACCCGTTCTCGACCATCTTCAATGGTCGCGACGCGATCCGCGTTCAGGGGACGACGGCACTGCCGCAAGGCCATGTGGCGTCGATGCAGACGACCGAGCAGACGTACGCTCTCATGATCCACATGTCTGAAGGTTTGGGCGTGAACTGCACATACTGTCACAACTCGCGCAACTTCGCTGCCTGGGCCACGAGCACGCCCCAGCGCGTGACGTCGTGGCAGGGCATTCAAATGGTCAGGGCCTTGAACACGACCCACCTCGACGTCTTGAAATCTGTCTATCCGCAGGAACGCCTCGGACCATTGGGCGACGCGCCGAAAGCCTTCTGCACCACGTGCCATGCGGGTTGGACCAAGCCGCTCAACGGCGCCAACATGTTGAAGGATTATCCCGAACTCGGTCGCGTCTCGACAACCCGGACGCCGCTGCCGACCACGCCACTCAGACGACCGGAGCCGTGACCTCGCAACGACGCACGACGGCGGCTGCCCCCGATTTACGTCGGGCCCGCCTTAACCCGGGAGGCCCGCCTTAAACCGGGGGGGGGCCGTCTGCGACCGAGCGCTGCCGGGACTTGGCAGGTAAGGCTGCGCAGGTGGGACTTGCCTCGACCATCGAGTGCCGGCACGATCTCCCGGTTGAGAAATACTCAGGGAGGGTCCGATGTCGGTTGAAGGCTTGCGTCCATTTCAATGGGAGAAGAGCTATCCCGCAGGTGTCGTCTGGGATGCACCGATCGTGACGACGACGCTGACCGACATGTTCGACCGCTCGGTCGTGCGCTTTGCCGACCAGCCGGCACTTGCCTACTTCGGACATACCATCACGTTTCGTCAGTTTGCCGAGCATGTCGATCGACTGGCGTCGGCCTTGAAGGATGAGGGCGTCGGCAAAGACACGCCGGTCGCGTTGTTCCTGCCCAACACGCCCTGGCACCCGATTTTCTTTTTCGCCATCTTGAAAGCCGGTGGGCGGGTGGTGCACGTTTCGCCGCTCGATTCTGAACGCGAGATCGTGCACAAACTGAAGGATTCGGGCGCTCGCATTCTGGTCACGACCGACATCGTGCCGCAGTTGGTCGAGGCAGGGCGCAAGATCGTCGCAGCCGGTCTGGTGCCGAAACTGATCATCGGCGAGAACGCTGTTTGGCTCGGCAAAACCCATTCGGTCGAGCCTTCGAAAGTCGAGACCGACGCCCGGACATTGTCGGGTCGCAGCCTTTTGACGCACAAGCCGAAGCCGGCCGACCAGTTTCCCAGAGTTTCAAGCGCGGACGTCGCCGTGCTGCAATACACGGGCGGCACGACCGGTCTACCGAAGGCCGCGATGTTGACGCACGCCAATCTGACGGCGACGTTGTCCATCCTGCGCAACTGGTCCGAGCCGCAAGGCATGATCCGTTTTGGCGACGACACGTCGGTGTTGGTGTTGCCGCTGTTTCATATCTTCGCGCTGATGACGATGACGGCCGCCATCCAATACGGCAATTTGACCGTGCTGCATCCGCGCTTCGACGCCGAGGCCGTCGTCACCGATATCGAGCGGTATCGTCCGAGTGGATTTTCGGGTGTGCCGACCATGTGGATCGCCCTCGCGAACCTGCCCGGCATCGAGACGCGGGACCTGTCGTCGCTAAAGTTCACGCGCTCGGGCGGGGCCGCCTGTCCGGTCGAAATCGAGAACCGGATCATGCAGCTGACCAACACGCGTCTCGGCGGCGGCTGGGGCATGACCGAAACCTCACCCGTGGGCACGACGGTGCCGGTGGCAGGACCGATCCAGAAGGGCGGCACGATCGGCCTGCCGTTGCCGGGCATCGTCATGGACATCGTGTCCTTGGACGACCCACGCACACCCGTGCCCGTCGGCGAGATCGGCGAAATCCGCATCAAGGGGCCGAACGTCATCCAATCCTATTTCAATCGACCCGATGAGAACGCGCGCTCGTTCGTCGACGGCTTCCTGCTGACAGGTGACATCGGCCGCATGGACGACGACGGCTTCTTCTTCATCGTCGACCGCAAGAAGGATATGATCATTTCCGGCGGCTTCAACGTCTATCCGCGGTTCATCGAAGAAGCGATTTTCGAGCATCCCGCGGTCAACGAAGTCATCGTCATCGGTGTCCACGACGACTATCGGGGCGAAGCCGCCAAGGCGTTCGTGTCGCTGAAACCCGGAGCGCCATCGTTTACCCTCGATGCCCTGCGGGCGTTCCTGATCGACAAAGTCGGCCGCCACGAGGTGCCGGCGCATCTCGAGTTCCGCGACACGCTCCCCAAAACCGCCGTCGGCAAGTTGTCGAAAAAAGAGCTCGTGGCGGAAGAAAAGGCCAAACGGGCGGGCAAATGACGCGCAAATGCACAACTGCGCTCATTCGCCTGTGTCAGATCGGCAACCGTGACGATGTTGCGCTGCAACATATTGTGGACGAAGCTGCCGTTTACGTATATGCGAAGTCGATGGTTGCCCCGCGCGTGTTATTGAACTAGCTAGCGTTTTAGGCCGAACATGGCTTTTGGGTGACGAATGGGCTATGCGCCTAGCATGGCCGCGATGCCGGCAGCTGGACGCCGAATGGAGACGACTATGGACGACGTGGCGAACAAGATTGTCGACATCCTGAAGAAACACATGAAAGAGCCGATGGATAACATCGCGCTCACGACACCGCTGACCGACCTGAAAATCGAGTCGCTCGATCTGGCGATGATCGTGTTCGATATCGAAGATACCTTCGGCATCGAGATTCCGTACAACGCCAACGAACAGGAAGCTGGCGACTTCAAGACCGTCGGCTCCGTGGTCGAAAAGGTCCGCGGCCTGATGGCCGGTGGCGGAGCCAAGACGGCAGAAGCCAAGGCCTGACGCCAAGGCCCGCGCCAAGGCCAGGGGCGACACCGCGTCGTCTCATGCCCCAACATCAAGGGCGGTCCGAGATCCGGCCGCCTTTTCCGTTTCGACCCGACGCCAGAACGCACCTACAGTCACCCGTAACTACAGTGTCCGTGTCGCTCGGTTGCGCGTGACGTGATCGACGGCACGGCGGAAATCGAGCAAACGACATGTCGCAGGCCAACGGACGTCGCGTGGTGGTGACGGGCATGGGCGTCGTCACCCCGATCGGGCTCGACGTCGCAACCTTCTGGGACGGCGTCAAAGCCGGCAAGAGTGGTGTGTCGGCCCTCGGTGGCTTCCCCCTCGACGACCTCAAGATCCTGATCGCCGCCCAGATCAAGGATTTCAATCATCGCGAACGCCTGAAGGGCTTCCGTCGCGACAAGATCATCATGCACTCGGACCGCTATTCGTGGTTCGCGGCCGCCGCTGCTGACGAGGCCTTCAAACAATCCGGCCTCAAAGCTCCGCTCGACGCCGGCTATCGCTCGGCATGCATCATCGGCTCGGGTGCCGGGGGCCTGGTCACCACCGAGACCGCCTACCGCGACCTGTTTATTCACAACAAGCGCGCCACGCACCCGCTGACCCTTATTCGCATCATCGGATCGTCAGCGGCCGCCCACGTGGGCATCGAATACGGCGTCAAAGGTCCGACATTCGCGACGTGTTCGGCATGTTCGACGGCGGCGCACGCCATCGGGCTCGGACGTGACTATATCAAGAACAACATGGTCGACGTAGCGATCGTCGGCGCCTCCGAAAGCGTCATCAACTACGGCACCATGAAAGCCTGGCAGGCCCTGCACGTATTGTCGCCGGAAGGGATTTTTCCGTTCTCGAAAAAGCGCAACGGCACCGTGCTCGGTGAAGGCGCTGGCGTGCTGATCCTCGAGAGCCTGGAACACGCGCAGGCTCGCGGCGCCACGATCCTCGCCGAGATCTGCGGTTTCGGCCAGACCTCCGACAGCAAGGACATGGTCAACCCCGACATCGAGGGACCGAGCGTCGCCATGCAGTTTGCGCTCGCCGATGCCAAGCTCGCGCCGTCCGACATCGATTATCTCAACGCGCACGGGACCGCCACGACCATCAACGACAAGAACGAGACCAACGCCATCAAGACGGTGTTCGGCGATCACGCCAAGAAACTGGCGATTTCATCGACCAAGTCGATGCACGGTCACCCCCTGGGCGCCGGTGGTGCCATCGAGGCGGTCGCCTGCATCAAAGCCATGCAGGACGGCATTCTCCCCCCGACCATCGGCCTCGACGACCCCGATCCGGAGTGCGACCTCGACTACGTCCCCAACGTCGCCCGGCCCAAATCCATCTCCTACACCGTCTCAAATTCGTTCGCTTTCGGTGGCCTCAACGCCGTGCTGGTGTTCGGCCCACCACCGGCGTGATCGGGCGGGGGCCTGGCTCGCTGCGGCCGGGGTGCGGTTGGCGCGACCCGCGGGCTTGTGGCCTGTCGGCTGTGGATTATGAGGATGACTTTGGAACGTGCGGTTTTTCTTAAAGGAATCATGGCAGCGTAACTGCGCCCCGCGGATCAGATTGCGTTCGACGACCGTTCGCATCGAGAGCGCGTGGCAAAGGGCCGTTGCATGCGCATCCTACACACCGGCGACTGGCATATCGGCCAGACCCTGAAGAGTTTCGGTCGCGAGCTCGAACATCGCGCCGTGCTTCAACAGCTGGCCGTCATCGCAGCCGACCGAGACGTCGACGCCATGATCGTAGCTGGCGACGTCTTCGACAGCCCGAATCCATCCGGCGCATCGCTCACGTTGTTCTACGACACGCTGGTTCAGCTGTCGAAAGCGCGGCCCGGCATGACCATCGTCATCACCGCCGGCAATCATGATGCCGCCGGACGCCTCGAAGCGCCGCGTTCGGTTCTCGGCGCGTTGAATGTCCACATCACCGGCAACGTCCGCCGCCCCGGTGGCAAACTCGACGCAGCCCAGCACTTCGTCCAACTGCGCGATCGGAGCGGCCGCATTGGTGCCGAGGTTCTGGCCGTGTCGTATCCGACCACGGCCTGCCTGCCGACCGTCGCGCGGGATGGCGATGCGCCTGTGTCCGTCATGCGGCAGGTCGAGGCGCTGTATCGCGAATTGTACGATGCCGTCCGGCCCCTACGCTCCGACGCGCCCCTGATCGTGACCGGTCATCTGCATGTGGCGGGCGCAGTCGAGTCTGACGGTGCCGAACGCCGGATCCTGATCGGCGGCGAACATGCCGTGCCGACAAGCGTGTTTCCGGCCGATGCTGCCTACGTCGCACTCGGTCATCTGCACAAGGCGCAGGCGATCGGCAAAGAGACGATCCGGTACAGCGGTTCGCTGATGCCGCTGTCGGCGACTGAGCAAGCCTACACGCATTCGGTGACGCTGCTGTCGCTCGACGGTGGCGCGACGGTCGTCGAGCAGATCCGTATGCGCCGTCCCGTTCCGTTTATTCGCTTGCCGCAGACCGGCGAGATCCGGTTCAGCGAACTGGCCGATCGGCTGGCGGCACTCGGCCTCGATCCTGGCCTGCCGGCCGAGCAATGGCCGTTCATCGACGTCCGCGTCGCGCGCGCCGACGTGCCGACCACGTTCCGGGCCGACGCCGACAAAATCGTCGATGGGTTCCCGGTACGGTTGGTCGATCTCAAGGTCGCCTCGTTAACCGTCGACACCGCTGCACGAACCGCAGACGATCCATTCGTGCGTTTGGTTGAACGCATGCCGGAAGACCTGTTCCGGATGGCGTTTCAACGCGCCCATGACGGCGCCGCGCCGTCGCCTGACCATCTGAAGATTTTCCACCAGATCGCCGCGAAAGTATAAGCTCATGCGCATTCTTGCCTTGCGTGGGGAAAATCTCGCGAGCCTGCCTCGGTTCGCCTTCGACCTCGAGAGCGAGCCGCTGTCGAGCGCAGGCTTGTTCGCCATCACGGGCGAAACGGGGGCAGGCAAATCGACCTTGCTCGACGCGTTGTGCCTGGCACTTTACGGCGATTATCCGCGCGCCAATGTCGCCCGACGCGAAACCGCTCCCGACCCGAGCGGCGAGCAGATCGCGGCCAAGGACGCGCGCAACATCCTGCGCCGTGGTGCGGCCGCCGGCTTTGCCGAAGTGGATTTCGTCGGCAGTGACGGTTTGCGCTATCGAGTTCGTTGGGAAAGCCGTCGCGCGCGCAGCGTCACCACCGGCAAGTTGCAGAAAGTCGACCGCCGTCTCGACCGCATCGAAAACGGCATCGTCGTAGCCTCGATTGCGACCAGCGTCACCGAAGTGCTCGACGCCGTGCATCGCCATACGGGGCTCACGTTCGATCAATTCCGCCGTACGGCGCTCCTGGCCCAGGGCGAATTTGACGCGTTCCTGCTTTCAGACGAGAATGCGCGTGCCGAACTGCTCGAAATGATCACCGGCACCGACGTTTACGGTCGACTGTCCATCGCCATGCACGAAGCAGCGGCCGACCGGCGTCATGATATCATGGCGCAGGAAGCAGCGCATAAAGCCGTGACATTGCTCGACGAGACGGATCGCGACGGGCTCGCCGCCGAAATCACGCGTATCGCTGTGGTCAAGGACACCGCCGCAGCCGAACGCACGCATCTGGTGCATGCCCTCGACCGCAGTCAGCGCCGCCACTCCGCGCGCGAAACACTGGCGGCTGCTGAGCAGGCGCTGGCGGCGGCACGAACCGCCGACCTCAGTGTCGCGGGAGATCGCAAACGCCTGGCGTTACTCGAACGCCTGGCGCCGGTCGGCGCCAAGGCCGAGGCGATGCGGTCAGCCGAGCGAACGCTGCGTGACGCGCACGCCCATCGAGCCGACGCCGATTCGCGGGCGGCCGATGCCGCCAAAGCCTCGGCGATCGCGACCGTCGCCTGGCAGAAGGCCATGACGGCTGATCTTGAAGCAGCTCGCCGTTTCGAGAGCTTCGAGCCTGTATGGCGTGAAGCCGATCAACTGACCGCGCACCTTGAAACCGCCGATCGGGAACTCGCCACCGCCACCACCGCAACCGAGCAGGCGACGGCCGAGGCGGCAGCCGGCATCGTCGCACTCGCGGCCATAGACGGCGAAATCTCGACCTTGCGGGCCGAGCGCGAAACGGTCGTGCGCGAAAACGAAACCAACATCCGGCACGCCGTTCTGGCGCAGCGCGCCAACGACATTACAGCTGAACTCGAGCGCTATCGAACCACGTCGAAGCACGTGCGCGACGCCGCCGCATACGTGGCGGCCGCCCATGCCGATATGCAGCGCATTGCCGACCAGGTCCGGGACGCCGAGCGATCGGTTGTCGCTGCGACGGCCGAACGCGACGCACTCGGTGCCGAACTCGACAAGAAGCGCACCGCGGGTCGCGGTGAGGATCTGGTGGCGGCCGAGGTGCAGGACCGTGCGCTCGGCGAGGTGCGCCTCAAGCTCCGCGAGGCCGAAGACACGGCGCGTGGCTGGCGGGAAGCCGAAAACCACATCGTGCTGGCCCGTGAAACAGCGGTGCGGGCACGGGAGGCCTTGTCGCAAGCCGAACAGCGCCAGTCGATCTCGCAGTCCGATCAGGAACGGACCGAGGCTGTCCGACGCGAATTG
>JANOAW010000560.1:0-5436 GCA_031411355.1 Hyphomicrobiaceae bacterium
CTTGACCCAGTCGTTCCGTCATCCCGGAACTTTGTTGCCTGGAAGCCGTTGTAGGCATGCAGCCGGCGGCGACTTTTGTTTGCCTCGCGTAGCATGCCGTCGGAACATAACAGGGGTTGCACGCATGACCAGTCTTGCACAGTTGATTGCGCCTCAACTGCCATTTCTTCGTCGCTTCGCCCGCAGCATCACCGGTCGCCAGGATATCGGCGACAGCCAAGTTGCAAACGTTTTACGTCAGGTTGTCGAAGACCCCACCAAATTGCGTCCCGAGTTGTCGCCTAAGTTGGCACTCTATCGATTGCTTCTGGCAAACTGGAACATGGCGTCACCGTCTGTCGGCACTGCCCGTAACACAGACATGGCAACCGGTGCGGCGGATCGACACCTCAAGGCCATAACGCCGTTGCCGCGGCAGGCTTTCCTTCTGGTTGCGATGGAAGGCTTTACACACCAGCAGACCGCTTCGATCCTGGATCTTCAAGAGGCAGACATTGCAGACTTGATCGACACCGCGGCGCGACAGATGGCAGAGCAGATCGCGACGGATATTCTGATCATCGAAGACGAGCCGTTGATCGCCCTTGACCTCGAACATGTCGTCACCAGCATCGGACATCGGGTCACCCGAGTGGCTCGCACCCGAACGGATGCGTTGGCCGCTTTCCGATCCAGGAGACCAGGCCTCGTGCTTGCCGACGTTCAATTGGCCGACGGCAGTTCGGGTTTGGATGCCGTCAATGATATTTTGGGAGAGGCCGATCTGCCCGTCATATTCATTACGGCGTACCCTGAGCAGGTATTGACGGGTTTACGTCCAGAACCGACATTCCTCATACCGAAACCGTTCCAAGACGAAACTGTCAAGGCAGTCGTAAGCCAAGCTCTTTTCTTTGACATGAGAGCGCATAGTAAAGGCTGACATTCGTTTCGCATCACACCCGCCTCGAGACGAGGCGGGTGTGATGCTTTAAATGAAATCAACGCCAACGACGGTCGCGCCAATTCCACCAATCAGTTCGACCGTCACGGGAATACCAGCGCCAGAACCGACCTTGAGGGCGCGGCTCACAGCTGATTCGTTGACCGCGCACGTGGTAATGCCATCCGGCCGGACCTTGAGCGCAGGCGCTGTGACGACCATTCACCAATTCGATTTCGGCAGCGGGTTTTACCCCGTTCAAATTCATCGTCGGCAATGCCAATGCCGCCGTAGTCATAGACCCCAAAAACAGCATGCCAGCCGCAATACTGATGATCCGCATGTAGCAGTCTCCTATCCATACCCAGTCTGCCGAGACGAAATGCGCCGCAGGGATGTAAAGTTCCAAAACGATAAAACAGAAACCACTTCCGATTATCGAAACAAACCCCTCAAACCTGCCATTAACTAAGGCACATGACGTTGAATTTATAAGCAAACCGACGCATGCAACGGCACAAAGAATAGACATCTTTGTCACACCCCAGGATAGTTTCGAACGCGGAACCGGCGTGCCACTGGAGAGTTTTGTGGATAACCATGTTGACAGTTCGATCCGAGCAAAATTCGCACGGTGGTTCAAGAGTCGCACGATGTTCATTGCAGCTAAAACCGTTTTTGAGATCGACGAAATTGGCAATTGATCGCCAGCCGCCGGACGCAATTTTTGCGCGTCGAAACGTTCCGCAACGACCTCGTGAGATGCATTCATGCAAAACGCACAGCTGCCGCATGCTTCGACGCCGCCGATCATTCAGCCGAAGGTGGTGCGCACAATCCCCGCGTCGCGAATAGCCCTTGTTGGCGGCTTCAAACCGACCAAATGCGGCTTGGCGACGTTCACCACAGATGTATTCGAGCAGATGTGTCGCTGGATGCCCGACCATCAGATCGATGTCTATGCGGTGACGCCGTCAGTCAAATCACCTGTCTCTTCGGAAGCGACGGCGACAATCTACCAACACGACTTGAACTCCTACAAAGCGGCCGCCGCCCGCATCAATGAGACAGGTGTTGACGCCGTCTGGATTCAACACGAATTCGGTATCTACGGTGGACCAGCTGGATCTATGATTCTGGAATTGGTCGCGGCTGTCGCGGCGCCTGTGATCATCACACTTCATACAGTGCTCGAAGCACCGTCACCGGAGCAGAGGTTCATTATCGACCAGATGCGGATCAGAGCCACCGGCTTCGTCGTGATGTCGCGTTTCGGACGCGATATCCTGGTCTCGGTGTATGGCGTTCCGTCGTCACGAATTCAGGTTATCGAGCACGGCGCTCCCGATCGAGCTAAGATACCGGCGAGTGAAGCTCGCAGCAGTCTTGGCTTACCAGAGCGGCCAACCATTATGACATTCGGCTTGCTCGGGCCTGGCAAAGGTTTGGAGACTGCCATTAGGGCGATGCCTGCGATCCTCGATCGCCATTCCGACGTTGTTTATCGCATTGTCGGCGCGACGCACCCTAATCTGGTCGCGGCTGAGGGTGAGACATATCGAGACGGTTTAAAAGCGCTCGCCGCTGATCTCGGCGTCGCCCACGCTATCGAATGGGTCGAAGAGTTCCTCGAAACCGACCAATTGCTTCAACAATTGGCGAGTTGCGACATCTACCTCACACCGTACGTCAATCTCGGACAAAGCACGTCGGGTACGCTTGCATATGCGGTCGCGCTCGGCTGCGCAGTCGTGTCCACCCCGTATATCCACGCGCGTGAACTGCTTTCCGACAATGCCGGCGTGCTGGTCGCCCCAAATAGTGCCGACAGCATTTCGATGGCCATCAACGATTTGTTTTCGGAGCCGTCACGGTTGGAGGGCTTGAGATCGACCGCCTACGAACGCGGCCGCCAGACCATTTGGAAGGAATTTGTCGCGCGCTCTGCCTCGATCATCGACGCAGTCGTGCCGGCGTCGAAAATTCAGCGTGCGAGCACGGCGCCGGCTCAGCCTTCGACGGCTGCGTTCATGGCGCTCGTCGACGACGTCGGGATCTTGCAACACAGTATCGGAGTGGTTCCGGATCGGCATCACGGATATTGCATCGACGACAATGCGCGCGCGTTGATTCTGGTCAACGAATATGGCCGTGATCTTGCCCATCTGGCTCCGAGGTTCGCGTCATTCTTGCAGCATGGTTGGAACGAGGATGTCGGTCGCTTCCGTAACTTCATGGGATATGATCGACGGTGGCTCGAAGCAATTGGATCTGAAGACAGTAACGGGCGCACAGTCTGGGCCCTCGGCCATACGGCGCTATCTGCAACCGATCCAAAACTTCGGCAATGGGCGGTCGCGCTGTTCGATCGTACAGTACCCCGGTTATCGTCGATTACGTCGCCGCGGGCGATGGCATTTCTCGTGCTCGGCGCCGAAAAAATGTTGATGCGCGAGAACTCCAACGTCGCCGCCAAAAATATCGTCGACCAGTGCGCACGACGTTTCTCGGAATTGCCGCTCGAAGGTCGCCCCGATTGGCCGTGGTTTGAAGACAGTCTGTCGTATGACAATGGTCGTATCCCGCAAGCCCTGTTCGCATTGGCGGCCATGACCGGCGACATTCGTTTTGCCAAAGCGGCGACGGCTCAACTGACATGGTTGTGTTCGATATCCACGACGGCAAAAGGCTTTTTCCGGCCGGTTGGATCTGAAGGATTTGGACTGGAGCGCGCATGCCGCCCGTTCGATCAACAACCCTTGGAGGCGTGGGCGATGATTGACGCGTGCTCCGCTGCGATGACGTTCGTGCCATCGGCGAATTGGCATACCATGGCGACGCGAGCCTACAATTGGTATCTCCAGCGCAACGATCGACACATGCCACTTGCCGATCCGACTACCGGATCATGTTGCGACGGACTGATGGCGCAAGGTCTCAACGCCAATACGGGCGCTGAATCCGTTTTGTCATTCAGTCTCGCCTATCAGGCTTTGATGAAGTTCGGTGGTGCGCATCAACTGAGTGCAGCCACAATTATCAACGCTCGCGTGCGAAAATCGCACTAAGGTCGATACCTCGAACTTTTCTATATACCGAAAAATAAAACTGAAGACACTGGATCTTGCGTCGGCATTCCCATGGGCCACTGCGGGGCCGCTGGACCGACACGGACGCGCCGATGTCCCCCGAGATCCAGTGTCTTCACAAGTATGGTGTCGTACGTTTAGGGCGTCGTCTGCCATGTAGACGACAAAGCATAACAGCATTGAAAAATTGATATATCGGTTTAAAAATTCAAATATTGTGTCGGAGATCGATGGCGCTGAACGTCTAGTTTCGACCACGAATCAACAGCATGCCAAGACGGGATGCCAAGACGTGCGGCGTGGTTCCGAGCGCGCATTATAAACCGAGAGACCCTCATCATGGAAACCTATACAGATCTGTTTGTCGTGCCCGTACCGACGAAAAACATTGAGGCCTATCGACGGCAAGCCGAAACGTTCATGGCGGTCTGGCTCGAGCACGGCGCGTTATCGTGTGTCGAGGTCGAAGCCGACGATGCTCCCGCAGGCAAGGTTACATCCTTCCCTCAAAGCGTCGGACTGCAAGCCGGCGAGACTGTATTTGTCGGCATCATCACGTATGCTTCTCGCGCACACCGCGACGAGGTCAACGCCAAGGCCATGGCGGATCATCGCATGGCGGGAATGGACCCCAAGTCGATGCCGTTCGACGGCCGACGCATGTTCTTTGGCGGCTTCAAACCGTTCGTCGGTCGCGCCACCGATACGCACCCGGCGATCACACCTTATCTCTTCTTCCGCGGTCGTTGCGAAGAGGCGATAGAGTACTACAAGGTGACACTGGACGCCGAAGTGCTCATGATGATGCGGTTTAAGGACAATCCCGACAAGCCGGACCCAGCTGAGGTATCAGCCGCGCTTGATCAAAGAATCATGCACGCGTCGCTGAAAGTTGCCGGCACCGAGATCATGCTGTCCGACGGAATGAAAACCGGTTCCTTGAACTTTGATTGCATGTCGTTGTCGCTCGCCGTCAAGACCGAGAATGAGGCGGACCGGATCTACGGCGCCCTCGCCGAGCACGGCAAAGTCCAGATGCCGATCGGACCGTCGTTCTTTGCCAAACGATTTGGCGCCGTATCGGACAAATTCGGCGTGTCGTGGATGATCTTGGTGCCGCGCGACACATGACACGGCGCCGTTCAGACAAAAAAAATTGGTGCCGACACATCGACGCGTCGGCACCACCGGCAAGCGCTAGTCCAGCGTCGTCATTTGAACACGTCACCGAGCCGCTTGGTCATGTCGGCAAGAGCGGCGTCGGCCGTCTTTGTACCGGCGAGGAACGCGTTCATGTTGGTGCGGATGACCTCTGAGACTTCGGTATAACGCGGGCTGACAGGACGAGCGCGGGCTGATTGGACGACCGGCAACGCATCTTTGAACCAGGGGTTTTTGGCCAACACGTCCGTATCTGTGTAAACT
>JANOAW010000561.1:0-8008 GCA_031411355.1 Hyphomicrobiaceae bacterium
TGATATCCAACCTGCTCATCATGGTCATCGTCGGCGGTTACGAAACGTTCGTGTCGCGTCTGCGCCTCGAAGACCACCCCGACCAGCCCGAATGGCTTGATCACGTCAACGCCAGCGTGCTCAAGATCAAACTCGCCATGGCGATCGTTGGCATATCTTCGATCCATTTGTTGAAGACGTTCATCGAAGCCGGCAATCTCGGCCGAACGGATGCCAAATTCACAGAGCGCGCGATCCTCTGGCAGACCATCATTCACGTGGTCTTTATTCTGTCCGCAATCGGCATCGCCTACATCGACCGCATGGGACAACCCGCGAGCCGGAAACCTGAACCACCAGCGCATTGATGCCCGATAGCCGGTGGTTCACGTCGACCAGTTGGTTCGGAATTCGGGGTGCAAGGTCAAGCCCCCGCACGCGTGGATCGTCTGCCCGGTGATGTAGCGCGCATCTTCCGACGCGAGAAATGCATAAACGCCGGCGATATCCCCCGGGCTCGCCGCATAGCCCATCGGGATATGCCGGTCGACGTCCGCGCGCTTGACAGGATCGCTGGTCCAGGCAGCGTTCATGTCCGTCTCGACGGCGCCCGGACCGACGGCGTTCACGCGAATGCCGCGGTCGGCATACTCGAGTGCCAGCGTGCGAGTCAGCATGGCAATGCCGGCTTTGGCGACCGCGTAGGCCAGAAACCCCGGACGCGGCACGATGTCGTGGATACTCGACGTGTTGATGACGACGCCGCCGCCAGGCCGGGTCAGAAAATGTTCGATCACCCGCGCCGTCAAATTTGCGACGGCGCGCAGATTGACGGCAACCACTTTGTCGAACTCGCCGGCGTCGAACTTGGCCCCAACCAGTTCCGGCGTCAGGATACCGGCATTGTTGATCAGCACGTCCAAGCGGCCGAAATCGGTGATCACCTTGTTGGCCATGGCGCGCGCGGCGCCCGTGTCGGCAACATCCGCTTCGATGGCCAAATGACGCGCCTGCGCAAACCCGCTGGACGCCGACACGCCCTGTAGAAACGCGACGGTCTCGTCCGCTTCCTCGCTGTCACGCAGATGATTGACGGCGATATTGGCGCCTTCGGAAGCGCAGCGTTTCGCGACCGCACGGCCGATGCCGCGAGATGCGCCCGTGATCAGGATCGACTTGCCGGCCAGTCGGGTCATGAATACCTCGACGTAACGAAACAGGATTGCGACGCCGACGATGCCGGACAACGATCCCGGCACCGCCGTCAGGCGACGCATGACGAGCGCGTGCTTGAAATAACAGCCCTGAAGGCTTTACTGCATGCCGATGATGGGGCCGACGGCTTTCTTCCAAGCGTCCGCACACCCAGGATTGACCTTGTCACACGCCTCAGCCCAAGCCGGGAACGAGATCTCTTTCACCGCGGCTTTGACGAACTCGACGTCAGCCGGCACGATCGCCACGGTTTTCAACGCATATTTCTTGCCTGTCGTGCACGGGTCCTGCCCTGCGTTGCAACGCATGCCGTCGTCCCACAGCTCCTTCGAGTAGGCCCAAATGTCCTCGGTCAAAGCCTCGATCGCGCTCTTGAGCTTGCCTTGCTGCTCGGGCGTCAGTTTGGCCCACGCCGAATTGGTGATCGCATAGCCTTGCACGGCCACTTGTAGCGCCAGCGGATAGACGTGCGTCGCACTTTCTGGCCACCCGGCCGAGTTAGCCGACGACGGTCCCGTCACAGCGCAATCGATCGTCCCGAGCGACAGGCCCTGGCTGACTTCACCAAACGCCATCGTCACGGGTGTTGCGCCGATCTTTTCCATCACTTTGGCCATGACGCCGTCGAGGATGCGTACTTTCTTGCCCTTGAGGTCGGACAAACCGGCGATTGCGGGTTTGCAGAAGATCAGTTGCGGACCGAACGGCCACACTCCGAGTAGCTTCATGCCGAACTGTTTGTCGAGCCGGTCGGCCACCGCCCCTTGGTACGCGGTCACGACTTTCTTGGCCGTGTCGTAGTTCGTGTTCAGGCCAACGAGATCGAGGCCGAGAATGGTCGGCTCGTCCCGGCTGACCTGGCCGAGGCGCAGGCCGATGATGTCGAACAAGCCCGATTTGCCGATGCGCAACTGTTCGAATTCCTTGATGCCGGTCTGGTCGAGCACCTTATAGTCGGCTTCGATGCCGATGCTGTCCTTGAGCTTCTCGAAGAACGGTTGCTCACGGTTTTTCTGGATGTTGCCGGTCGCGAGCGGCATGCCCATGACTTTCAGCTTCGGAACGTCCTGGGCCTGAACTGGCGCCGACAGGCAGGCAACGGCTACAGCCGCCGTGAGCCAACGTTTGCGTCCGACGATCATGTTGAATGTTCCCGAGTGTTGCGTACCTGTCACCGACCGAGGTTGCGACGTTTGACGTCGGGTGTCTACCGCGGCGTCGAACGGTGCGGCCGCACGGTGCCGCGGTTTCGGGCACACAACGGCCGCGAGACGCAATAGCTGCACCAGATATGAGCACCGGCTTGACCAGGTCGCAGCTCGGGCTTACGCGAACGCACGCTTTGTCGCACCAGCCCCGGAGATCGCCATGCCTGCGTCCACAGCACACGCCCAGCAATTTTATATCGACGGCACGTGGGTCGCTCCGGCCGAACTGAAATTGCGCGCAGTGATCAATCCGGCCACCGAAGACAAGATCGGCGACATCGCCATGGGCAACGCCACAGATGTTGATCGTGCTGTGTCGGCCGCGCGCGCCGCTTTTGCCACCTACTCGCGCACCACCAAGGACGAGCGCATCGCTCTGCTCGCCAGGATCGTCGAGGTCTACAAGACGCGCATGGCCGCGATCGGAGCGGCGATCAGCCTGGAAATGGGTGCTCCGCTTGGTTTCGCCACGCGCTTTCAAGCCGGCGCCGGCTTCGGCCATTTCAAGACCGCGCACGATTTGCTGAAGGACTATCACTTCGAAGAAAAACTCGGCTCGACCGAGATCATCCGCGAGCCGATCGGCGTCGTCGGCATGATCACGCCGTGGAACTGGCCGGCCAATCAAATCGCCTGCAAGGTTGCGGGCGCACTCGCAGCTGGCTGCACGATGGTGCTGAAACCCTCGGAAATGGCGCCCTACAGTGCATTGCTCATCGCCGAAATCCTACATGAGGCCGGCGTACCGAAGGGCGTTTTCAACCTCGTCAACGGTGATGGCCCAGGCGTCGGCGCCGTACTCGCAGCACATCCCGGCATCGACTGCATCTCGTTCACCGGATCGACCCGCGCCGGTATCGACGTCGCCATCAAAGCGGCGCCCACCGTCAAACGTGTTGGCCAGGAGCTCGGCGGCAAAAGCGCCAATATAATTCTCGACGATGCCGATTTTGCCAAAGCAGTCGCGGGCGGTGTGCAGGCCTGCATGCGCAATTCCGGCCAATCATGCAACGCGCCGACGCGCATGCTCGTGCCGGCGGCCCGCTTGGCCGAGGCGACGGCGATCGCCAAAGCTACCGCTGAAGCCCTCAAGGTCGGCGACCCCAAGGCAGAAGGTATCGACCTCGGCCCCGTCGTGTCGGAACTGCAATGGAACAAGATACAGGCTCTGATCAAAAAAGGCATCGACGAAGGCGCGGCAGTCGCGGCCGGTGGCACGGGTCGCCCCGAGGGTCTGTCCAAGGGCTACTACGTGCGCCCAACGGTGTTCTCAGGTGTGAATAACGCCATGACCATTGCGCAGGAAGAAATCTTCGGCCCCGTGCTGGCGATCCTGCCGTTCGCAGATGAAGCCGACGCTGTGAAAATCGCCAACGACAGCCCGTTCGGTCTCGCAGCCTACGTCTCATCGGGCGATCGCGAGCGCGCCAAACGGGTCGCGCGCCAGCTTAAAGCCGGCATGGTGCACATCAACAACGCACCAGCCGACAGCAAGGCACCGTTCGGCGGCATGAAGCAATCCGGTAACGGCCGCGAATGGGGCGAGTTCGGCATCGAAGAATATTTGGAAGTGAAAAGCGTGATGGGTTGGAACGCCGCCTAAGCTATCTCAACGACAAAAATGCCATGGGCCGCAAGGTCCATGGCATAGTCAACAACGTTAGTGAGTTGTGCGCACGCGTTGAACGTTCGATTATTTCGGCAACCCGACCGACTGGATCTTATACTGAGCGTCATCGACGTCTTCGGTCTTGATCAATTCCGACAACTCGACGCGCGTGTCGCCACCTTGCGTGTCGGTGGTGACCCATTCCTTCAGCTCGAGCGTCGGCTTCTTCGTAAAGAAGAGACGGATCTTGCCGGCGATTTCCGGGCTCTTGTCACCGAGCATGACAATCACGAGATCGTCGACCTCCTGCACTTCGAACACGCGCGAATCGCGCAACAGATCGACATCTTTGCGCAACAGAATGCGAAACGGCGTATCGTCGACCTGATAGCGCGTATCGGAGTTCACGTCGGGGTCCTGGATCGCTAGATTTTTACCGTCCGACATGACGATCAGCTTGCTGCCGAAACCGTAGTCGAACCGAAATTTTCCGGGCTGTTTCAGCGAGAACTTACCGCGCTGACGCTTGCCGTCGGGCGCCGTCTGCGCGAACGACCCCTTCAACACGCGCATGTCGTTGAAATACTTCGACACCGAACGCAGCGCGGCCACCTGTTTTTCGTCCAAGGTTACACCGGCCACCTGTGGCTCGGATTTCACCTGCGGCGCCCACTGCTGGCCAGCCGGTTGCGGCGGCGCGGGCGGAGTGGTTTGCGCCGAAGCGGCGTTGGCGAGCATCAGCCCTGCCACAACCACAAGTCCAGTCACCGCACGTGCCGTCATGTCGGCCTGCTCCCAAGTTGCGCGCGCACGTCGTCCATCGGTCGAACACGTGTCCGCAGCCAGCCCACAGCCGTGTTGGCGTGGCAATAAGACGAGACCGTGGCGGGGTAAGGGCTCCGCGATGCTCCTGCAAGAGGTCACTGCAAGTTTTCCAGCGCGATCGATCCGACCAAACACACTTTTACCCACCGAACGATGCAGCGCAGATCCCGATCCGGTTTCGTGCCGACTGCGTTTCTTGCTATAGACCGCCCGTGTCGCCGCCGGAGAACGTCATGTCCCGCTATACCGACGGCCTCGACGCCGACGTAGCCAGCGGCCTCGAGCCGATGGGTGTGATCGATATCGGCTCCAACTCTGTCCGCCTGGTCGTCTATGAGGGGGCCATTCGCGCGCCCACACCGATCTTCAATGAGAAAGTCCTCGCGGGCCTTGGTCGCACCGTTGCCTCGACCGGGCGCCTCGCCGAGGACGCAGTCGACCGTGCGCTCGCGGCCATGACACGCTTCCGGGCCATCAACCGCATTCTCGGCGTCAAGAATGTGCGAGCCATCGCGACGGCCGCCTGTCGCGAAGCTGAAAACGGACCGGATTTCATCCGGCGGGCAGAAGCGGCAGCTGGGGTCAAAATCGACGTTCTGTCGGGCGAAAAAGAAGCCGAACTGGCTGCGTACGGCATCTTGATGGGCTGCCACGCACCGGATGGATTTGCTGGCGATCTTGGCGGTGGCTCACTCGAAGTGATCGACATCGCGGGTGGCCGTCTCGCCCGCGCGACGACCTTGCCCCTAGGGGGCCTGCGCCTGATCGATACGGCGGCCGCCCGCATGGAACAGGCGATGGACATCGCCGATCGAGAAATCGCCCGTGTGCCTTGGTTCGGCGCCGGCGAAGGCCGCAGATTTTACGCAGTCGGCGGCACGTGGCGCGCTCTTGCCAAGATGCACATGGCGGCAACCATTTATCCGCTGCGCGTCATGCACGGCTACACGATCGGGCGGCAGGAGGCGTTGCGGTTCTGCGAAGACATCCGCAAAAGCAAGAAATTGAGCTCGTTGCCCGGCGGCGATTCGGTCAACAAATCGCGCCGCGACGTGCTGCCCTACGGCGCCATGTCGATGGAGCGCCTGCTCAAAAGGGTTCAGCCGTCGGAAGTGGTTTTCTCGGTTTTCGGCATCCGTGAAGGTCTCGTCTATTCCCTCTTGTCCAGCTCCGAACGCTCTCGCGACCCCTTGCTCGCATTCGCAGCCGAAATGGCGCGACAGCGGGCCCGCTCCCTTCGACATGCCGAAGAACTCTGCACCTGGACGGACGCATTATTTGAAGGGCCAGGTCCGAAAGAGACGACGGAAGAACGCCGCTTGCGCCACGCCGCATGCTTGATGTCGGACATCGGCTGGCGCGCCCACCCCGATTACCGCGGCGAACAAACTCTCAACCTCGTCGCCCATGCAGCGTTGGCAGGCCTCGACCATCCCGGTCGCATCTTTCTGGCGCTCGCCATTTATTTCCGCCACGACGGCCCGGAAGACGACGCCGAGGACAAAACGGCGCTGTCCGAGCGGTTGCAGAAGGTCGTGTCCGGAAAACTGCTGAAGCGCGCGCGCATCGTCGGCGCGGCCATCCGTGCCGCGCACATGATTTCGATCGGCCGCCCAGGCCTAATCGACGAAGCCCCGATCGGCTATCATGGAGGCAAGTTGCGCCTGCGCTTGCCGAGCCATCATGCCGTGCTCGACGGCGAACGTCTGAGGCGGCGCCTGGATGGTCTCGCCAAGCTGCTGGATTGCCAAGGCGAACTGCTCGTTGGTTGACTATTCGCCTTCGCCGAACAGGTCGTCGACCAGCGCCGTCAGTGCGGCGATTGCAGCGGCCGCATCAGCACCTTCGGCCTCAAGCCGGATCGTTGTGCCGATGCTGGCGCCGAGCATCATGAGCCCCATAATCGACGTCCCACCGACGGTCGTATCGTCCTTCGTCACCTGCACGTCGGCCTCAAAGGATTCGGCACACCGCACAAATTTGGCCGACGCTCGCGCGTGCAGACCTTTGCGGTTCTTGATTGAGATTTCGGCGGTCGCCTGCACGCGTCGGATGTCCTGTCGAAGAATATCAGCTGTCACCGGCAAGCACCTGACTAGCCACTGAAATATATTTGCGGCCGGCTTCCTTTGCCGCCGTGATGGCGAATTCGAGCGAGGCGTCTTTCCGCACACTTGCAAGCTTGATCAGCATCGGCAGATTGATGCCAGCCACGACTTCCGCACCGGTTTCCTCCATGACGGAGATGGCGAGATTTGATGGCGTGCCCCCGAACATGTCCGTCAGCACCACGACGCCCTTATCGCCTTTGACCCGCATGACGGCGTCGATCAGTTCCGCCCGTCGCCGATCCATATCGTCGTCTGGACCAATCGATATGGTATCGACATGCTCCTGCCGACCAACGACGTGTTCGAGCGCCGCCCGGAATTCCTGGGCGAGGCCACCATGTGTGACGATAACGAGGCCGATCATGCGCGCCGAAGCTCATCGAGACCGAGGGCGGCCCCAACGCGCATACTGAGCTGATCCGTCGAGACAGGCAAGGGAGACATTTGTCGCCCTTTAGTCACGTATCGGCAAGCAATTACTTCTTACAGGTTGCAAGCTGCTGCTCGCGACGCTGCGCTTCCGATTTCCATTGATCCGGGTTGGAGGCACACCACGACATGTGCGCTTTCAGATCCGAACTCCAATTGGCACCGCTGAAGCCGCATTTGCGCTGCTCGTTTTCCTGCTGTTGTTTCAGCGCCGTCTTGGCATACCAATCACAATTGGCTTGTGCGCCGGCTGAACCAACGGCGTAACCCATGGCAGCGGTTGCCAAAACCAACGTGCGCATCAGGTTGCTGGACATCGTCGTCCCCTATCATCCCCTACACCGAACGGTATCGCTCGATGTGCCGGGGAAATTACTGTTTGCCGGCTGAACACGGTCTGAACGCCGCGCCGCGCGACCGTTCATCAGCTTCGACATCCGAATCTATGCATTTTTCCAGCGCCGACAAGGCCCAGAAATAATTGTGTACCCAACCCGACCTGGGGTGCCCCTGCTTTGCCAAAAGGCCTCGAGGCGGTATCATCGGCATCGTTTTGCTGGATCGGAACCCGACATGCCGAGTGCCACCCCACCGACACCGCTCTGGCCCGTTGCATCGGCATGGTCGACACC
>JANOAW010000562.1:0-2374 GCA_031411355.1 Hyphomicrobiaceae bacterium
ACCGAAAGGCGCAATGCGGCCCGGTCATAGAGGGGCGGCCGGCCCATCGCGGCTTGGCGTTTGCGGCGACGATCGAGTTCGTCCTCGGTCTCATAGCAGGGATAGAGCCGTCCGATGCGCTTCAGCTGTTCGGCGGCTTCAGCATAGCGCGCGGTGCGGTCCGACTGCCGAAACGTGCTGTCCCAGGTCAACCCGAGCCACGTCATGTCTTCGCGGATGCCTTGGGCGAAAGCGTCGGTCGAGCGGGCGGTGTCGGTGTCGTCGAGGCGCAAAATGTAATGCCCCTGATGCCGGCGTGCGAACAGCCAGTTCAACAACGCTGGTCGAATATTGCCGATGTGCAGTCGCCCCGTCGGGCTCGGCGCGAAACGGACTTTGACGGTCATGATAGGCCCTCGGTTGGGCTGCTCATAGCGGTCCGCCCCCGGGTTTGGAAGGTGTGTACCTCGCTGTGGCTCGCAACGATCCGGCGACCACGGCGACGGTGCCTCGGTCATCGCGACGATGATGTCGAGCGGAGCCGTCGAGATGGAGCTGGACGCCGTGTTCTGGCTCTGCAAAGAGCCCGCGCGTGTCAAACGCGCTGAAACATCTCCTCGAACGCGAAGCGGCGGCCGCCGGGTTCGACGTCGTGCGTGTGACGTCGACGGATGCGATCCCGCACGCTGGGGCGAGATTGCGCGAATTTATCGACGACGGCTTTCATGGTGACATGGGCTGGATGGCCGACGGCGTCGATCGTCGGGAACATCCACGGGCGCTGTGGCCGGAGGCACGCAGCGCGATCATGCTCGGTCTCAATTATGGGCCAGGTGAAAATCCGATCGCAACGTCAGTCGCCGCAAATCGAGCCGTCATCTCCGCGTATGCGCGGGGTAAAGATTATCACGACGTGATCAAGTCGGGGTTGAAGCGCGTTGCGCGTGCCCTGCAGGCTGCGTCAGGCGGCGATGTGAAGGTGTTCGTCGACACGGCGCCGCTGATGGAGAAGCCGCTTGCCGAGGCGGCCGGGCTCGGCTGGCAGGGCAAACATACCAATCTGGTTTCGCGCGATTTCGGGTCGTGGCTGTTTCTCGGTGCAATCCTGACCACGGCCGAAATGCCGGTCGATGCGCCGGAAACGGACCATTGCGGTTCCTGCCGGCGGTGTCTGGACGTTTGTCCGACGAAGGCGTTCCCGCAGCCCTACCGATTGGATGCGCGGCGCTGCATCGCCTATCTCACAATCGAGCACAAAGGCCATATTGCCGACGAATTTCGCGCGGCCATCGGCAATCGCGTGTTCGGGTGCGACGACTGTCTCGCGGTGTGTCCGTGGAACAAGTTCGCGGCCGACGCGCGCGAATTGCGCCTGCATGTGCGCGCCGAAACCGACAATCCACCGCTGGCCGACATCCTGGCGCTCGACGATGCAGCTTTTCGCCAGCGGTTCGCCGGAACGCCCGTGAAACGCACCGGGCGGAACCGCGTCGTGCGCAATGCCTTGATTGCTGCCGGCAACGCGCGCGATCCAGCACTCGCCGATGTCGTGCGGGAGTTGCTAGGCGACGCGTCGCCCCTGGTGCGGGCAATGGCGGTTTGGGCATACGCGCGACTGGTCGACCCTGCATTGCTGAGGGCTGCTCGATCGGTGCATGCGGGTTCAGAGGCGGATGCGGACGTCGCGGCCGAATGGCGCAAAGTCGCGACTTGATCACGGTGGCCGGTTCGTCCGTCGACGGTGCCACGTGCCCGATCGGCATGGCTCGTGCTAACGACGATCGCATCGCCTCGGAGTCGTCGATGCCTGAACCCGCAAGCTATGATCTCGCCGTCGTCGGCGGTGGCATCAACGGCACCGGAATCGCCTGTGATGCGGCCGGACGTGGGCTGAAAGTCGTGCTCGCCGAAATGAACGATCTCGCCAGCGCGACGTCGTCTGCGAGTTCAAAGCTGATCCACGGCGGTTTGCGCTATCTGGAACATTATGAGTTCAGGCTGGTGCGTGAATCGCTGATGGAACGTGAAGTGCTGTGGGCCAACGCGCCGCACATCATCTGGCCGCTGCGATTTGTTCTGCCGCACCACAAGGGCTTGCGACCGGCCTGGCTGCTTCGGCTCGGCCTTTTCATGTACGATCATCTTGGCGGGCGTAAGCTCCTGCCGGCGACCAAGACGATCGACATGCGCAGCGATGCGGCGGGCAAGCCGCTGAAGCCGCTTTTTTCCAAAGGGTTTGAGTATTCCGACTGCTGGGTGGACGACGCCCGCATGGTGGTGATGAACGCCATGGACGCTGCCGCCCGTGGCGCTGTCATCCGCACCCGCACGAAGGTGGTCAAGGCGCGCCGCGAAGGCGGCAATTGGAGTGTCACCACCGAAAGCGGCGGGGAGC
>JANOAW010000563.1:0-3341 GCA_031411355.1 Hyphomicrobiaceae bacterium
GGCGGCATGGGCTTCATGAATGAAACTCGCGTCAGTCGTGCCTTCCGCGACACGCGCTTGGGCTCCATCGGGGGCGGCGCCGACGAGATCATGCTCAACATCATCTGCAAGCTGATGGGCACGTTGCCGGGCAGCAGCAACAAGGCCGGCGGCCGGCATTGAGCCGATGGCTTGCACGCGGGGCCATGTCGGTGCATCCATCCGCCGATCGATTTCCAGCCCTGCCGAGGATGCCAGCCATGGCCGAAGCCACCGTCCCAACCGAACGCCGCGGCGCGGTCTTGCTCGCCCGTCTCGACCATCCCCCCGTGAATGCCCTGTCATTGGGCCTGCGCACCGGACTGCAGGCGGCAATCGCTCAGGCCGCAGCTGATCCGGATATCAAGGCCGTCGTCATCACCGGCAGCGGCCGCGCGTTCTCCGCCGGCGCCGACATCACCGAGTTCGCCAAGGGTCGCGTCGAGCCGTGGTTGTATGAAGTGATCCATCAGATCGAGGCCTCAACTAAGCCGGTCGTCGCTGCCATCAACGGACTGGCGCTTGGCGGCGGCCTCGAAGTGGCGCTTGGGTGCCATTATCGCGTCGCCTCGACAGCGGCAAAGCAACTAGGCCTGCCCGAAGTCAAGATCGGCATCATTCCCGGCGCTGGCGGCACGCAGCGTCTGCCCCGCCTCGTCGGCATGGAGGCTGCTCTCGACATGATCGTCTCAGGCGCGCCGATCGACGCCCGCAAGGGCCACGCCATCGGCCTGATCGACAAAGTCACCGACGGCGATGTGGTCGCCGAGGCGCTGGCTTTCGCGGAACAGCTCATCGCTGACGGCAAAGGTCCGCGCCGCACGTCCGACATCAAGATGGACACCGCCGCGATCCCCCCTGACTTGTTTGCCAAGCGCCGCGCCGCGGCCATGAAACATCCGAGTGGGCCGCTCGCACCGTCCAAATGCATCGAGGCCTGTGAGGCGGCCGTTTCCGCGTCGACCTTCATGGAGGGCATGGCGATCGAACTGGCCTGTATCCGGGCCTGCATGGGCGGTGCGCAGGCGCGGGCACTGCAATATGCCTTCTTCGCCGAACGGCAGGCGGCCAACGTCGCCGACATCGGTCCCGACGTGAAGCCGCGCGACATGAAGCGCGTCGGCGTCATCGGCGCCGGCACCATGGGCCAAGGCATCGGCCTCGCGTTTCTGTTCGCCGGCTTCGAGGTCACCATCATCGAGACGACCCGGGAAGCGCTGGATCGCGGCATCGCCAAGGTCACCGAGACCATCGCAAATCAGGTCAAGCGCGGCCGCATGTCCATGGAGCAAGCCGCCGCTGTTACAGCCAACCTCAGATCCGGGATCGATCTCAAGGCGCTCGCCGACGCCGACCTCGTCATTGAAGCCGTGTTCGAGAACATGAGCGTCAAAACTGAGGTATTTGGCAAACTCGACGCCATCTGCAAGCCGGGCGCAATCCTCGCCTCCAACACATCGACCCTCGACGTCGACGAAATCGCGCGCGCGACCAAGCGGCCACAGGACGTCATCGGCCTGCACTTTTTCTCACCAGCCAATATCATGCGCCTGCTCGAGATCGTGCGCGGTGCCAAAACCTCGAAGGACGTGTTGGCGACGGCGATGGCCGTGTCGAAGAAGATCAATAAAGTCGGCGTCGTTTCGGGCGTGTGTTTCGGCTTCATCGGCAATCGCATGGTCGAGAGCTACATGGAGGAGGTGCAGGCACTGTTGATGGAGGGCGCAACTCCCGTCGACATCGACGCCGCTTACGAGACGTGGGGCATGGCCATGGGCCCGTTGGCGGTGATGGATCTCGCCGGCATGGATGTCGGCTGGCGCATCCGCAAGGAGCACGACATCCCCGCCGAGCGGCGCCGCCTCTACGCTGTCACCGACGCGCTGGTCGAAATGGGCCGGCACGGCCAGAAGACCAAGGCCGGCATCTACACATATCCCGATGGCCGCACGCGCACGGTCGATCCAAAGGTCGCCGATATGTTTCGCGCCGAAGCCGCCAAGCAAGGCATCGCCGCGCGCAACGGCATCACGGCTGACGAAATCGTCGAGCGCGGCCTGTTACGGTTGATCAACACGGGTGCCGATATCCTGGCCGAAGGCATAGCCCAGCGCGCCTCAGATATCGATACCATCTACCTCAACGGTTATGGTTTCCAGGCGTGGCGCGGCGGCCCGATGTGGCAAGCCGACGAGATGGGCCTCGCAACCGTTGCCGCAAAAATCAAAGCATACCAGGCCCAATATGGTGCGCGCTGGACGATCTCGCCCCTGATCGAGCAACTGGCAGCCGACGGCGGCACGTTCGCTGCCCAAGACTTCTTGACCCGGGACAAGGCGAAAGCATGACGCGACGGCAGGGCACGCGATCAGATCGTTCGTGTGCTCTGGCATCGCGCACCGTCTCGCACTATAGCTCACCGCGCGTGGACCCGTAGCTCAACGGTTAGAGCTGGCGGCTCATAACCGCTAGGTTCCCGGTTCAAATCCGGGCGGGTCCACCACGCCTTCGACTGACCAGTTTTTCAACGACCGCTTCGGATGCTCCCATGACGACGCCGCGCGCCCCTGCCACCCGCACGCCGGCCGAGTGCGCCGACTTGTCCCAGGTGCGGACGGAAATCGATCGCCTCGATACGGCGCTGGTGAAGTTGATCGGTGAGCGCTTCGGCTTCGTCGAGCGTGCGTGGCAGATCAAGCTGGTGGCCAAGCAGGAAGCCAACGTGCCATGGCGCAATCAACAGGTGATCGACAAGGTGCGTGCCAAAGCCGTCGAGGAGGGCGTGTCGCCAGACCTGTGCGAGGCCTTGTGGCGTCAGATGATCGGTTGGTTCATCCAATACGAGGAAGAAAAGCTCAACAAGGAAATAGACGGCACCCCGGCTGGGTCTGGCGGCACGGATGATACTGGTGGGTCCCCGAGGATTTGAACCTCCCGGCACCGACCCCTCGATTTGACGCCACCCATTTTACAGACGGGCGAGGGGAAAGAGACCCATATTACTTCCGCGATATTTCCGGTATTTTGAGCGCAATATTACGGTATATCCGCCCGATAATTCGGAGAGATATTCGAGCAGATTGGTGCCAGGACGTGGAATTGAACCACGGACGCACGCGCCTTCAACGCGTCGCTCTACCAACTGAGCTATCCTGGCGTGTTTGGCCTGGCGTGTTTGGCCTGGCGTGTTTGAGATGTGGCGTGTGTTGATAATCGCCGATTGTCGACCATGCTGACGGCGCATGTACGCGGCAGCAGAGCCTATGCGTGGCATAAGTCACGCATGGGCAGCATCGACTTTGGCGAAATCAATCAAGGTTGCG
>JANOAW010000564.1:0-3626 GCA_031411355.1 Hyphomicrobiaceae bacterium
CCCTGCTCGCCTCTGTTGCTGGCCTCCAACTGGTCGAAATGGAAGACAACGAAGTCTGCTGCGGCTTTGGCGGCACGTTCTCGATCAAGTACCCCGACATCTCGAACGCCATGGTGCAGAAAAAAGTCGACCACGCCTCGATGGCGACGCCGGATCTTCTGCTGGCTGGTGATCTCGGCTGCCTCATGAACATGGCGGGAAAGCTCAAACGTCAAGGCTCCAGCATCACCGTGCGCCACGTCGCGGAAGTGCTCGCTGGTGAAACAGCCGATCCGCCGATCGGCGAACGTCGTTGATGCCGCCGTTCGCGTCACCCCGACGGCACTAAATCTCATTCCAACTCGAGCCCGCCCGAGATACCACCATGAAATTCTTCGTCGACACAGCCGACGTCACCGAAATCAAAGACCTCGCCGACGCGGGATTTCTCGACGGTGTGACAACCAATCCGTCGCTGATCGCCAAGGCCAATCGTGATTTCAAGACGATCATCGGCGAGATCTGCGCGCTTGTGTCCGGCCCCGTTTCGGCCGAAGTGGCAAGCACGGAATATGCTCAAATGCTCAAGGAAGCGCACATCTTGGCCAAGATCGCCTCGAACGTGTGCGTGAAATTGCCGTTGACCTGGGATGGGCTCAAGGCATGCAAGGCGCTGACCAGCGAAGGCATTCAAACCAACGTCACGCTGTGCTTCTCGGCCGGCCAAGCCTTGATGGCGGCAAAAGCCGGGGCGACGTTCGTGTCGCCCTTCATCGGCCGCATCGACGACATCGGCTACGACGGCATGCAGCTGATCCGCGAAATCCGCCAGATCTACGACAATTACCCGGATCTCGAGACCGAAATTCTCGCGGCCTCGATCCGTACCATCGGGCATGTGCGGGAGGCGGCACTGATCGGCGCCGACGTGTCGACCGTGCCGCCCTCAGTGCTCAAAGCCCTGGTACAGCATCCGCTGACGGACAAGGGCCTGTCCCAATTCGTGGCCGATTGGGCCAAGACCGGGCAGAGAATCGACTAGCAGGCAGCGCCGGCGACGCGACTACAGCGCCTCGCCCTTGAACTCAGCCGGCTGACACGTAACGCCGCGCGATTTGAGCGTGGCGCAGACTTTGGCGGCGTCTGCGGGCGAGGCGAAGGGGCCAGCGACCAGTTGATGGGTACCCGGCTCGCTCGTCACGACACGCGGCTCGAGGGTTCCGAGCGAAACCTTGTGACGCTCGTTGAGCAGGCTCCAGCTGAGGCGCAAGGCATCAAGCGAGGGCCCCCGGGCGAGCAGGATCGCAGACGGCTGCTGCGACGGCGATTGAGCTGTCGGCGTGGTCGGCAGGGCAGCCTCGGGGGCGGCGTGACGCGTCGCCGACAACTCGCGTTGCGCGCCCGCAGCTTCCTTCGGCGGCAAGGTACCCGTCTCGATGGATGCGCCGACAGGACGCGTGGCTGCGATCACCGGCTGAGCTTTTTGGGCTGGTGTTGCCTTGGCGAACACTTGCGCGATCTGGCTTCCAAAACGTTCGACGCGCGTTTCCACAGCATCGATCCGCGCCGCGGCCGCGCGCTCACGCGCCTCGACTTGGGACGTCTGCCCCTTCACGCGACCGAGATCGGCCTCCAGCGTCCCGACGGTACGTTGCAACTGCGCGACTTCCGATTGGGTCCGCGCCAGAGCCGCCGACATGTCGGACGTATCGCGCTCCTGAGTGATCATCCGCCCGGCCAGCAGCGTCACCGGTTCGTGACCCATGAGCAGCGCGCCGACGTAGCTGGCAGCCAGCACACCAGCAATCGCCCACACAGCGGTTGCAGGACCGGCCTTTTGCCGAGGCCGCTTGATCGGCCTCTGCGTTGCGGCCGATGCAGCAATGCTTTCGCTCGCAACCGCACGCATCACCGGCGCGGGTGGCGCATTGGCAAGCGGCAACTGCGGCGATGTCGGTTGGTCCCGCATCTCTCAATCCTCGTGACGACGGCAGTCGATTGCCGGACGAACAGGGGTCGGAGCGGGAAAGCGGAAACAAGTGTCCGCGCGCCAATATCGCAGTCTCGATCGCAAACCGCACGCAGCCCGTCAACGCCGCAACGGCCGCTGGAGGTGCGTTGACTGTGTCTCAGCTGTGGAAAGGTCGACCTGTTGCCCGAATGCCGCCATCACATGGCGAACGAAACGGCCAATACGGGCCATTCTCAATACGGGCTATTCTCAATACGGGCCATTCTCAATACGGGCCGTTTTCAATACGGGCCGTTTTCAATACGGGCCATTTTCCGGCACGATGAAGGGTTTGAACCCGAACACGCCAGGACTGGATGGATCGACCGTCACCGTCACGGCGTGGATGAACGTCTCACCCATCACCTGCAACCGCCACACATTGGGAATGCGCTTATAGTCGGTGCCGCGAAAACCGTCGATTTCCATTTCGTGATCATCGCCATGGATGACCAGCATCGGTCGACCGAATGCCTTCGCCCCGCGATCGATCGATTTCAACGTATCGACGTAACCCGACGATACCGGCACCGCCGGAAACTTCTGCTTGATATCGTGGAGGTTGGCTTGGAACGCGATGACGATAGCCTTGGCGCCTTGCTCGCGCCCGAGTTTGAAGCTGTCGTCGAGCCAGGCGACATTGGCTTTGTTGCGCTCGAAATATTCAGATGCAGCCTCCAGCTCAGTGGTCTCGAAGCCGTTGTTGGAGCCAGGAATATGCGGCACGATGAACAGCACGCCATTTTTCCAGAAGCGCTGGTTCTCAACATATTTCGCGTGCGCAGGCATCAGCTTGGCCTGACTTTCGACCGCCATCGGCGACTTGCCGAGACTGAGGCCGGGGCTGGCGAAGAAAATCTCCCGCAACTTGTCCAACCGTTCGCGGGGATTGAATTTGCCGGCACGCTCGCGATGGCAGTCGGTCCATTCGTTGTCGCCGGGCGTGTAGACGAGGGGCGCCTCGAAGCGCTGGAACCGGCCGTGGATCGAGCGAAAATACTCATCGGTGCACGGTTCGGAACTCGATTTGAAATCGCCGACGTGGATCGAGAACGCAGGCTTGGCCGTGTTGATCGCCTCGATCAGACGGTCGAACCGCGGAAAATCCTGTGGCGTCCTGTAGGGCATGTCGCCGAGCGCCACGAACTCGAACGGCGCGGTGGTCTGTTGCGCCAAGGTGCTGGTGCCGATCGACATGGCGGCAAGGCAGACGAGCGCGGCATGGGCCACGCGCAGGAGAAAGCGGTGCATGAAAGGTGGTCTCATCGAACGGCGGGCGACACGGCAAACGTTAGCAGAGATGCGCCACGGCGCAAGGAATCGACGGCGCGCCTGGATCGGTCGTCGCCGCGGGTTGCGATCGACACCGAAGCACGCCATGTAAGTCGCACACTTATCGAACAGCACGCGTCGAGCCGCAGCATCCATGTCGCAGTCCATCGCCTATCGCAAGATGAACGGCCTCGGCAACGAGATCCTCGTCGTCGATCTGCGTGCGTCGACCAAGGTGTTCACCGCCGGTGAAGCGGCGTCGATCGCGGCGGTGCCGCGCACGCACTTCGACCAGATGATGGTGTTGGATGCTCCCAGAACGGCCGACACCGACGCCTATGTGCGCATCTACAATAACGACGGC
>JANOAW010000565.1:0-3711 GCA_031411355.1 Hyphomicrobiaceae bacterium
CGTTGGTGTCGATCGACATCAGAAAGTACGCGCCGCCCTGCAGGTCGAGACCGAGGTTGACCGACTTGTTGAACGGGAACGGCCACTTCAGCACCCGCTCCTTGTCGAACAGGTTCGGAATAGCGCCGATGATACCGATCAGACAGGCGCCGAGAATGGCGATCGTCTTCCAGCGAGAGAAATGCAGCATGAGACTAACCGGGTCGAAGGAGCTAAGTCGTGAGCGGCGCGCAACCGTCGTTTCGCCACGCAGCAAGCCTTATGCGGCGTCCTTGGCGTCGGTCTTGCCGCGCACGCCCGACACCGTCGCCCGAATGACTTTGACCACCGTCCCCGGTGCGATTTCGACATCGATGTCGGTTTCGCCGTCCTTGGCGTTCTTGACCTTACCGAGAATACCGGAGGCGAGAATGACCTGATCACCCCGACGGATATTGTTGACCATATCCTTCTGCTCCTGCGCGCGCTTTTGTTGCGGGCGGATGAGGAGGAAATAGAAGATGGCGATCAGCGGCACGAACAGCAGCAATTGCTGCAGAATGGCGTCACTGGCACCGCCGCCGGCCGCCTGTGCATGAGCGGGGGAGATGAACATGGAAGACCTCGATCGGCCGATGGCGCGACACGCGCCGACGACGGTTGACGACTAAAGACGACTAGACCGGAGACGACTAGACCTGTGATTGGCGCAACGATCCGGACCGAGGATCGCGTCGCAAACACACGCTGCGCCGCACGGCTCGTACCGGACAGCGACCGCGCAAATCGGGCCGAGGTATAGCCGCCTTGGGCGGCTTTGCAAGCTGGCTTGCATTCAGCTTCGGCGCACTTCGTCGTTGCCGCCTCGATCGAAGCGACGTATGGGGCGGCAGATCCAACGCAGCACCGAAAGCTCGGCTCAACTCATGCGCCCGTCCAAACGTCAGCCAGACGAACTTCGTCGCGTCTCCTTCGAGCGCGGTGTATCGATGCACGCCGAAGGCTCGTGCCTGATCAAGTTCGGCAACACGCACGTCTTGTGCACTGCGAGCCTCGAAGAACGCATTCCGCCGTGGCTCAAGGGTCAGGGTCGCGGTTGGGTGACGGCTGAATACGCCATGCTGCCGCGCGCGACGCACGACCGCACCCGCCGCGAAGTGACGACCGGACATCCGTCGGGCCGCACGCAGGAAATCCAACGCCTGATCGGACGCTCGTTGCGGGCCGTCGTGGATTTGAAAGCGCTCGGCGAAAAGCAGATCTCCGTCGATTGTGATGTGCTGCAGGCCGACGGTGGCACCCGCACCGCGGCAATCACGGGCGCGTGGGTCGCCCTGCACGATTGCATTCAATGGATGAAAGCGCGCGAGATGGTGCGCGAGGGCGTGCTTCGTGACAACATCGCGGCCGTTTCGGCCGGCCTCCACAAAGGCAATCCCGTGCTCGATCTCGATTATGCCGAGGACAGCGACGCCGACGCTGACGCCAACTTCGTCATGACCGGCTCCGGCGGCATCGTCGAAGTGCAGGGTACGGCCGAAGGCAAACCGTTCAGCCAGGAACAGTTCGACGCGCTCATGGGCCTCGCACGCAAAGGCATCAAGGATCTGGTGTCTTTGCAGCAATTGACGGTGGCTTGACGCCGCCGGTGGGCGCAGCGAGGCAATCGACGAAGCATCGCAGCGCCGTCGCCTCGTGGGCATTCCGACGGCGGATGAAGAGGGTCTGCGTGTATCGCGCCGACGCCGGCAGCGTGTGCAATCGCACCATACCGGCCTGCTGGCTCCGTTCGACGACCGCGCGCGGCAGCAGCGTCACGCCCATATCGGCTGCCACGCACCCGATCATGCCGTCAAGCGTGCCGAGTTCGAGGCGCGCTGACGACGGCCAGCCAAACGTGCTCATCACCTGTTCGAGCCGTTGTCGATAGGAACAGCCGATTCGGAAAACCAGGATCGCCGGCCCCGAAGCCGCCGTGCCGGCTCGCAGGCCCGCGAGATTTTTCCATCGGCGGGCCGTGACCAGAACCAGCTCCTCCTCGAACGCGATGGCGGCCGCGATAGCGGGATGATCGAGTGGCCCAGCGACGAAAGCGCCGTCGAGTGTGCCGTCGACGACGGCATCGACCAGTTGCGCAGTCGGGCCCGTACGCAGGGTGAGCTGCACGTCGGGGCAGCGCTGATGAAACGCAGCCAACACCTTGGGCAAGCGCACGGCGGCGGTCGTCTCCATGGAGCCGATGGTGAGTGGCCCTTTGGCGACGCCGTCGTCACGGGCGGCCGTCATCGCTTCTCGCGCCAGCGCCCCGAGCCGATCAGCATACGGCAGCAGCCGTCGCCCCGCGTCGGTCAGACTCATCCCGCGTGCACGTCGCTCGAACAGTAGCGTGCCGACTTCCGCTTCGAGCGCGCGTATGCGGCCCGTGACATTCGATTGCACCGTGGCGAGTTCGCCCGCAGCCCGCGTGATGCCGCCACAACGGGCGACCACGGCGAACGTGTGCAGATCGGAGAGCTCCATCGACCGTTCCTAATTCAAGAACGCAGTCATCTCAAACAATCGCTTTTCAAGAACCGTAGCTAGGCCTAACGTCGTTGTCGAGATGCCACGCACGGGAGACGTCGCCATGCCCATCACCACGAGCCTGACCCGAGCCTTGGGGGTCGAGCACCCCATTCTTCTCGCCGCCATGGATCTGGTCGCCGACGGCCGCCTGACCTGCGCCGTCTCGGCCGCGGGTGGCTTCGGATTTCTCGGTGCCGGCTACGGTGACGCTGAGTGGCTGACGCGCGAACTCGACCACGTGTCCAAGCACGGCAGTGGTCGTCCATTCGGTGTCGGGTTCATCACCTGGAGCTTGGCCAAGACACCGCATCTGCTCGACCTCGCGCTCGCCGCCAAACCACGCGCGATCTGGTTCTCGTTCGGCGATGTCGCGCCCTTCGTCGCGCGTGTGAAAGCTGCCGGCGCACACGTCGTCTGTCAGGTGCAGAGCGTTGCGATGGCCCGTGAAGCGGTGGCAGCCGGTTGCGACATCGTCGTCGCGCAGGGCAGTGACGCCGGAGGACATGGGATTTCACAAGGCTCGATCAGCCTGCTGCCAGCCGTCGTCGATGCGGTCGGCGAGCGCGTTCCCGTCGCACTCGCCGGCGGCATCGCGGATGGGCGGGGCCTCGCCGCCGCCTTGATGCTGGGCGCCCAAGGCGTCGTCATGGGCACGCGCTTTTATGCCAGCACGGAGGCGGCGGGACGGGACACAGCCAAGGCGCGCATCGTCGCAGCCGACGGCACCGACACCGTGCGCAGCATCGTGTTCGACGTATCGCGCCAGAACGTCTGGCCGCATCCCTACACCGGTCGATGCCTGCGCAATGCCCACACCGACGCCTGGCTCGGACGCGAGCCCGAATTGATGCGACGCGCCGACGTACTCGCCCAATTCGCCGAGGCCCGCACGCGCGGCGATTTCGACGTCGCACCCGTCATTGCCGGCGATGCGGTCGGGCTCGTGCACGACATCGTTGCAGCCGGCGACATCGTGCGTCGCACCGCAGCCGACGCCGAGAGACTGCTGTCGCGTGCACCCCGGCTGGTCGGCCAGCCTTGAACTCGAGCCTTGAATGCCGGCCGCCATAAAAACAGCCGCTCCGACGGATCGGAGCGGCTTTTGTCACAACGAACCAGGCCGCTGCCGCTTATGCCATGCGCGTCGGGTGCTGATCGGCCCCGGCG
>JANOAW010000566.1:0-3137 GCA_031411355.1 Hyphomicrobiaceae bacterium
AGTCTAAGACTGACGTTGCATGCCAAGACCGATATTGCATCGACCGCGCGCACGTCACTGCTCATTTTCCTAGTGGTGCTATCTCACAGTCGACCTATGACTTTGTCGACTGTCAACTTCAAAAAGTGCGCAAGCTCAGCATAACGGCTTCGACCTGCGCCGCTTGCGGATTTTCGCCACGCGACACCAACGCTGCGCGTCAGCGGGCGGCCAGAAATTTCGAGCACCTTGAGGGTGTCGTCCGTGGTCAGATTGGTATCGACATAAAGTTTTGGTAGAAACGCAGCACCAAGACCCATCGCCACCATCTCGCGCAAGGTATCCAGGCTTGTGCCGGCGTAATTCTTCAAGACCTCGGCACCGACCCGCATGCAGAACTGCTCGACCAGGGCGTGCAGCGGATGGCCGGCTTCAAGCGTGAGAATGCCGAGCCCTTTAAGCTCAACTCCCTGCACCCGATGTTTGCGAGCGAGAGTGTGATCGGCTGCAACGACGAGGACCAGCGGTTCCTGGTAAAGCTCCAGGCTCTCGAATTCGCCCCCTGACAGAGGTAGAGGGCCAATGACGATATCGTACATGCCGCCCGCCAGACCGTTGGGTAGAGCGCCCGGCGCGTCTTCGCGAACATAGAACTTGAGATCTGGATATTCGATTTTGAGATCGGGCACCAATCGCGGAACGAGAGAGGGACCGATCGACGACGGCAATCCAAGCCGTACGACGCCGGCGAGTTTGGTATCGTGCGATACGCCGATGGCACGGATTTCGCGCACGTCTCGGAGAATGCGCCGGGCTATAGCCACGATCTCGGCACCAGCCGGCGTCAAGACGATCCGCGCGCGCGAGCGCTCGACGAGTTCGACCCCCAGTCGGTTTTCAAGCGCCTTCAACTGACCAGACAGTGTCGGTTGCGTGGTGTTGACCTGCTCGGCGGCGCGACGAAAATGGCGCACGTCGGCAATGGCGACAAGATATTCGAGTTGGCGCACGGTGGGCACGTCGAGGCCTTTTGCCGGGTGATGTCGGAAAGTCGTCCGGCGCCTGCACGCGCAATTCGACCAGACATCATGGTGACGATGCAGAAAAGGTGCCTTCAATAGATAATGCCGATCGCCCCCTCAAGTGCAGAAGAGAGTTGCGTGTATGGAAAGATAAAAGGCTGAAATATATGCAATAAGCCCATTTTTCGGGCGGTCTTTCCTACTGTGGCCGCACCGCGCCGGGCGGTCGCCACATCGCAAGGGCCGCACCCAGGTTGAGACCGGTTCGGTTTTCCGCTAGCCCATCGCATGTCGCAAGGAGGTTGTGCGCATGCGGAACATCATCGTCGTCCTGGGTTTGATGCTCCTGCCCGCGTCCGCGCTCGCAGACGGCATTGGATGGACGGTCGTCAACAATTTCGGGCTTCTTTCGGGGGCCGACACGCAGGCGCGCTTCAAGCGCGAGCATGAGGTCTATACCGCCTGCATGCGCCGTCGGTTCAGCCCTGGCCAATGTGACAACGGCCGCGAGACGTTCGGCCTGACACGTGAGCCGTTTCCGGTGCGCTTTCACAGCGACACGCTGAAGTATGACCCGTCACTGCTGCATCCCGTTCAAACCGACAGCACGTCTGTCGATCACGTCACGGTCGCATTATCGCTCAATGGTGCGGCGCGCGCGCGCTGTGATTGGACGGTCGGCGACAAAACCATTCGCAACGCCTCATGCGAAACGGTGCGCGTATCGGTGCCGCTCGAACACGACGTCGCCGTCCAGGTCGAAGTTCGCGATCGCTCAGCGCGCCGTGCTGAGACGACCGTCAAAGTTCGTCGGGTGGTGATTGCCGCTTTCGGCGACAGCTTCATGTCCGGGGAAGGCAATCCGCACATTCGCTCGAAGGCGCAACCGGTGCGATCGGAGAATTGGCTCGAGCCGCGGTGCCATCGGTCCTTGCTGACGTCTTCGGCGTTGGCGGCATTTCGGTGGGCCGACGATCATCGTCAGACTTACGTCGCCTACTTCAATTTTGCCTGTTCGGGCTCCACAGCGCCGCTTGGCCTGCTCGGCGCCTACGAAGGCATCATTTCCTCACGCTACCTCGACAATCTGCGAGGAGACGGTGAGGACGCGGTGCATTTTCGCGGCAAAACCATGCCGGCGCAGATCGAACAGGCGCGGGAAGTGATGTGCAGCAAGGGCGCGTGCATCGCGCCCGACGTGATTTTTCTCAGCGTCGGCATCAACACACTGAAGTTTTCCAATATCGTCACCGAGTTGGCCAAGCCCAATTGCGGTGGACCATGTCTGACGCGGCTGCGTGCGGAGTTAGATGCCGATTTCGCCAGTCTGCAGGGCGACGGCCCCTTCAGTTTGAAAACGGTCTACGCGAAGGTTACAACGGCCTTAGCCCCCAAGGCCGCGTTCGCCGTCGAATACCCCGATCCGACGCGCGACGAGAGCGGCAAATTCTGCTCCGGCAACGTTGTTTTTCCGACACTTGGCAAGCTCGGCTTCGGTCGCGTGGACGCAATTGAAAACAAATGGGCTTACGAGAATATTCTCGCGCCCTTGAATGCCCTGATCGTCGACGTGGGCGCATCGACTGCTGGCTGGCAGGTGATCATCGGATCGGCTCAGGCGACGCGCCACAACGGCTTTTGTTCGACAGAGCGCTTCTTCAACAGCGGACAGGACGCGAAAGGCACGTCGGGCACGTTGCATCCCAACGTCGCCGGCCACAATGCGATCGCTCAGCTGCTGCTGAAGCAGCTGAATCGTGTGCTAACACCCTGATTTGACTGCGTCCGCCAGCAAAATTTATTCATTTTATGTGCATAACCCCAACTCGGAAAAGTGTTGTTCTGCATACATAGAGAATGAGGCCGACTATTTATGTATACTGACTTCAGTTCGCGTTCGTGTCATCGCTCTCATAGATGGGACATCCGATGCGAACTTCTCGCAAAAGGTTGGCTTGTGCCGTCATCGTTGCTTCGTGCAACAGTGCGGTGTGGACGGCTATCGTCTGGTTCGCAACCAGATCTCATGAATTGACCGCGTCGACGTGGCTGCTGACGTCGATCGTGTCGTTTGTCAGTCTCATTCCGTTTTTGGTCGGCGCGCCGAAACGCACTGTCGATCACCGGCCGGGCGAC
>JANOAW010000567.1:0-1618 GCA_031411355.1 Hyphomicrobiaceae bacterium
GATGCCGAATGGCAGAAGATTTTAACACCCGAACAGTTCAACGTGTTGCGCAAGCACGGCACCGAGCGCGCCGGCTCATCGCCGCTCGACAAGATCTATACACCCGGCATGTATCATTGCGCCGGCTGCGACCTGCCGCTCTTCACGTCGGAGACCAAGTTCGACAGTCGCACCGGCTGGCCAAGCTTCTTTGCACCGATCGACAACGCGCTCGGCAAGACCATCGACAAGAGCTTTTTCATGACCCGCACCGAGGTCCACTGCAGCCGCTGCGGTGGACATCAGGGACACCTGTTCGACGACGGCCCCAAGCCGACGGGTCTGCGCTACTGCATCAACGGCGTAGCGCTGAAATTTGTCCCCAAGGACGACAAGACGCCGGCGTGATCAAACCGTCGACATGAAACAGTCGGCGGGGGATGTTTTCGACCTCGTGTCGGTGTGCCGTTGGCGATAAGGTGGGCAACTCTCACCTTTACGGACCGTTGCCATGAACATTGAACCCGACGGCGACCGCGTGTTGGCCGACCTGCACGCTTTACGCTCGATCGGTGCCTACAAAACCGGCGTGCACAAACCGTCGTTGTCGAGCGAACATGTCGCGTCACTCGCGTGGCTCGAGCACCGCCTGCGCGAGGCCGGATTGACACCGACCACCGATGGTATCGGCAACGTGCTCGGCCAGGCGCCCGGCAGTGGACCGCGCCTGCTCGCCAGCTCGCATCTGGAAAGCCAGAACTATGCCGGGTGGCTCGATGGTCCGCTCGGCGTCGTTTACGCCTTGGAAGCCGCCCGCATCATCAACGCAAATCCCAGTCTCGCAGGCGCCGGCGTCGATGTGATTTCGTTTTGCGACGAGGAAGGTCACTTCGGACACTTTCTCGGCAGCCGTTCCTTCGTCGGTGGCGTCTCGGAAGCTGACATCGATGCGGCCACCGATCGCACGAGTGGCCGCACGATGCGCGTCGCCCTGGCTGCCGCCGGATTTGCCGGCCGCCCCCGCCTCTCCGTCGACGCGGGGCGCTACCGTGGCTACCTCGAAGCCCACATCGAGCAAGGTGATCATCTCGAAAGCGCCGGTCTGAACATCGGTGTCGTCACGTCCATCGTCGGCATCTGGCAGTTCCGGATCGTCATCGATGGTACTCAGAACCACGCCGGCACGACGCGCATGGCCATCCGGCGTGATGCCGGCGTCGCCGCGGTGCGCCTGCTCGGCGACCTGCACGACACCTTTCCGCGTAACATCGGACCGCGCACGGTGTGGACCGTCGGCAATATATCGCTAGAGCCGGGGGCCCCGAGTATCATCCCCGGCCGAGCCACCATCCTGTTCCAGATCCGCGACGACGATATCGCGACGCTGCATCGGCTCGACGCCGTGCTGCGCGATACCGTCTCGGCCCACGGCGCCCGAGGTCCGTGCGCAATGTCGGTCGAAAAATTGCGTACCAGCGTACCCGCACACATGGACGCGCGCTTTCAGGAGGCGATCGACAGCGCCGTGACCACGGTTTGCCCCGGCAAGTCGATGCAACTGCCGAGCGGGGCCGGACACGATGCACAGATCATGTCGACGGTGATGCCGTCGGCGATGCTGTTCGTGCCCTCGATCGGG
>JANOAW010000568.1:0-4755 GCA_031411355.1 Hyphomicrobiaceae bacterium
GTGGACGGCAAGCTCGGCATCGGCGTCACCTCCAAGGACATCATCCTCGCCATCATCGGCCAGATCGGCACTGCCGGCGGCACGGGCCATGTAATCGAATATGCGGGCGACGCCATCCGCGCGCTGTCGATGGAAGGCCGCATGACGGTTTGCAACATGAGCATCGAGGGCGGCGCACGCGCGGGCCTCATTGCGCCTGATGCGACCACGTTTGCGTATCTGAAAGGGCGTCCGATGGCACCGCAAGGGGCCGCCTGGGATCAAGCCGTCGCCTACTGGGAAACCCTCAAGACCGACGCAGGCGCTCACTTCGACAGCGTCATCACGCTGGACGCCGGCAACCTGCCGCCGATCGTGACGTGGGGGACGAGCCCCGAGCAGGTCGCAACCATCGACGGGGCCACGCCAGATCCGGCGCAGATCACCGATCCCGGCAAAGCCGCCGCCGCCGTGCGCGCGCTCGACTACATGGGTCTCGCGGGCAATACCAAGATCACCGATATTCCACTCGATGTGATCTGGATCGGCTCGTGCACGAACGGCCGCATCGAAGATCTGCGGGCCGTCGCCAAGATCGTCGATGGTCAAAAAATCGCAGGAACTCTTGCCTATGCGATGATCGTTCCCGGCTCCGGCCTGGTGAAGGAGCAGGCCGAGGCCGAAGGTTTGCACAAGATCTTCCTCTCAGCCGGCTTCGAATGGCGCGAGCCGGGGTGCTCGATGTGCCTCGGCATGAACCCGGATCAGTTGAAACCCGGGCAACGTTGCGCCTCAACCTCGAACCGCAATTTCGAAGGCCGCCAGGGCTATCGCGGGCGGACGCACCTCGTGTCGCCGCAAATGGCGGCTGCAGCGGCAATCGCAGGACGCTTCGTCGATGTCCGCAAGATCGGATGACGATGGACTTGCGTCGTTTGCTCGGCCAGGCTCATGTGTCGGCGTGAAATCCAGTGGGTATCACGCTGACACGGCGCCCCGAGACCATTCCGCATGAAACGCTCAGCCTTGCTGTGGCTCATCGCCGGAATCGCGGCGTTTGCGCTGATGCCATGGTATCTCGTCGATGGCGGAGCGCTTTCGGCGGGTCAGTTCGCCGGATGGCCGACGGGGCAATCGGGTAGTGCGCTGGCGCTCGGCCTCGTGGGCAACACGCCTTGGCTGTTACCGTTGGCAGTTGCTTTCGCCGTTGCCTGCCTGCCGCTGCTTCTGCCTTCCAATCGGGGCAAAGCCAGTGGTCAGTTGCTCGTCGTCGCGGGCGCAGCCGGGCTCATATGGTTTTGGCTGCAAGGCTTCGCCATCGACCACAAGGGATGGGGGTTGCCGGGACTGGCAACGGTTTTTGGGCCAGGCGGACCAAAACAGGCAGGGCTCGGTTACGGCGCCTTCGTCGTGGCACTCTCGTTGCTGTTGCTGCTCACACACGGCTTGGCGGCCCGCGGGTGGTGTCGCGGGGATGCGTTCACGACGTCCGCCATCGGGTTGATCCTCGGGCTCATCATCCTGTTTGTGTTTTTTCCCGTGATGAAGATCCTGACGCAAGCCTTTCAGGACGCCGACGGCGCATTCGCCCCGGTGGAGTTCTTGGCAAAATTCTTCGACGCCTCGATCTGGGGGCTCGGCTGCATCACATCGACCGTGCGCTGCGGCGTCGCCTGGAACACCTTGTTCCTCGCACTCCTTGTCGGCGTCGGAACGACGGCCCTCGGTCTCGCTTTCGCGCTCGTCGTGACACGCACACCGTTCGTCGGCAAACGCGTGCTGCGCCTGCTCACGGTGCTGCCGATCATCACGCCGCCGTTCGTGATCGGTCTCGCCGTCATCCTGCTGTTTGGGCGCACGGGTGTGATCACGGGAATGCTCGATACGGTGTTCGACATTCCGCGGTCACGTTGGATATACGGTCTTCCCGGCGTTTTTCTGGCGCAGATGCTCGCCTTTACGCCGATCGCGTTCCTGGTTCTGATCGGCGTCGTGCAGGGCATCAGCCCGTCGCTCGAAGAGGCCACGCAGACGTTGCGGGCCAAGTCCTGGACCACCTTCCGGACCGTCACGCTGCCATTGATGCGACCGGGATTGGCCAACGCGTTTCTGCTCGGGTTCGTCGAGAGCATGGCCGATTTCGGCAACCCGCTCGTGCTCGGTGGTAACTTCGAGGTGCTCTCGACAAAGATCTTCTTTGCCGTCGTCGGTTCCGCCAACGATCCCGGTCGAGCCGCCGTACTTTCGCTCATCCTGCTCGCATTCACGCTGATGGCGTTCTGGGCGCAACAGAGATGGGTCGGGCGCACGAACTATACGACGGTCACCGGCAAAGGCGATGCGGGCCTCGTCGTGCCTCTGTCACGACGCGTCACGTGGGCGTGCTATCTGACGGCCGTGCCTTGGGCGATCCTCACGGTCGTCGTCTATGTCACCATCTTGACCGGCGCCTTCGTGAAAACGATGGGTCGGGATTACACGCCGACCCTGCAGCACCTGCTGACCGCGTTTCGCATCGAGTGGGGTGACCGCGGCATGGTGCTGGTCGGCTCTGCCTGGGACTCGCTCTGGGTAACCCTCAAAGTGGCGGCGATCGCCGCACCACTGACCGCTGTCATCGGCCTGCTCACCGCCTATTTGCTGACCCGCCAGAAATTCGCCGGCCAGAAAGTCTTCGAATTCCTGGCGTTGTTGAGTTTCGCCATACCCGGCACCGTCGTCGGCGTGTCCTACATCCTCGCCTTCAACGTTCCGCCGGTGGAATTGACCGGCACCGGCTTGATTTTGATCATCTGCTTCGTGTTCCGTAACATGCCGGTCGGCGTGCGCTCCGGCATCGCCACGCTGGCGCAGATCGACAAGAGCCTCGATGAGGCATCGTTCACACTCGGCGCACGCACGGGCACGACGGTATGGCGCATCATGATGCCGTTGTTGCGGCCGGCGGTGGTCGCGTCGCTGGTTTATGCTTTCGTACGCGCGATGACGGCTGTATCGGCGGTGATTTTTCTCGTGTCGGCACAATACAACATGGCGACGGCCTACATCGTCGGTCGGGTCGAAGCGGGTGAATTCGGCCTCGCGATCGCCTATTCGTGCGTATTGATCGTGATCATGCTGTTTGCCATCGCCTTGATCCAGGTTCTGGTCGGCGAGCGGCGCCTCGGACGACGCGGTGCACAGAGCCCGTCAGTGGCCGCGGCGGCGGGGGCTTGAAAAGTCGATGCTCCGTCAGCCGACGAACGCACGAGCGCCGTCTCCGAGCAGTTTGGGCAAGTGCGTGTAGATGTACCTGCAGCCGCTTCGGCGCACGCTCGCGAGGCTGCGCGCATCGGCCGGCATACCGCCGATGCGGCCGGCAGCGCTGATCTTGGCCAGTGTTTCCGCGATGGCCCGCGCGACGGCTGGCTCAGCCGGATTGCCCGGGTGACCGAGCGATTGCGACAGGTCGGAGGGGCCGATGAAATAGACATCGATGCCGTCGACGGCCAGAATTTCGTCGGCTTTGGCGACCGCGTCCGCGTGTTCGATCTGCACGGCGATGAGTGTTTCGGCATTCTGCCTGGCGGCAAAATCGGCCATCTTGGCGCCGAGGCCCCACCGGTCGGGACGGGTTCCCGCGGCAAGACCGCGTGCGGCGCCGGGGCCGAATTTCACCGCAGCGACGGCACGGCGGGCATCGTCGGCGCAATTGACATGCGGCACCTGCACGCCGTGCGCGCCGCGATCGAGCACGGATTGGATGTCGGCTGGCTCATTCGAGCGTGGCCGCGCGATTGGCGTGATTCCGGATGCATCCGCCGCCATGCACATGAGTTCGACGTCGGATGGTGACAGCGATCCGTGCTCACAGTCGAGCAACACCCAATCGAAACCCGCATAGGCGAGCATCTCGACGAGCGGCGGAGACGCAAACATGAGCGAGCACCCGAGCACGGTGTCGCCGCGCTGCAGCTTCTGCTTCATCGTATTGGTGCGCATCGCGTCATTTCCGCCGAACCTCGGCGAGAGTGCCGTCGTCGAGCGGCGTTTGACAAGCTGCCGCGCCCGACAGGCCGGTGCCCGACACTCACTTGCGTGACAGGAGCTTCTCGCGCAGCGATCGGAGTGCGCCCGAGCCGCCGGCCGTGGCTGCTGCCGGCTGAGGCGCTGCGGCCGCGTGTTGCTGGCGCATATTGGCGGAACCCGGGGCGGCAGCGGACGTTGGCAGTGCCAGGTCGCGGCGCAACAAGCTGCCTGCGGGCCGTGGTTGTGCTGCAGGCGGCGCGGCGATCACCGGCCGCGCTGCGGGCGTATCGGTAATGTCGGCGCGGCGAGGCAGTCGCGAACCCGTCGCCGCCGACACGGCGGGCGCTGCTGCGGACGTGGTCGCGACGACGTCGCCAAAAACGTCGACGGTTTCCACTTCGACTGGTGGCTCGGCGCCAGGCGCGACCGTACCCATTGCGTCGGCCAACAGGGCGAGGCTCTGGGACATGATGTCGTTTGCGCCCGACGACGACGCACGCCACCGCTCGACGATGCCTTCGAGGAAACCGTCGTCGCCGACCGAGCGCTGCCATTTCTCGGAAAAGCGCGCGGTCGATGATCGCGGCATGCAGCTCTTTTCGAGTTCGTCGAACTTGATGCGCACCGGCAGGGCGACGCCGTCACCGAAAGCGATCGCCTCGCGTTGGCCGAGTGCAGGCAGGAATTCGAGCAAGCCTTGGCCGGTGTCTGAAATCGCCGACGTGACGATCTCCTGGTCGCGGTCGTTGGACATGCGCAGCGCGAACA
>JANOAW010000569.1:0-1647 GCA_031411355.1 Hyphomicrobiaceae bacterium
GCTCCCCGATGCTGACACAGTGTATCCAGGCCGAACTCGATCTGGGAAGGTCGGGCGGCCGCAAACTTGTGGGCGCGTTCGACGGCGGCGCTATCACGTCGAACGGCGGCGTGGTGCTGCTGGCCGCGGCGGATCGGGCGATCGGGCTGGGCGAGCGGCTCGCCGGCTGTTTCACCGATCTGCGCTTTGGCCCTCTGGTTCGCCATGCGATGCCCGACCTGCTGCGCCAGCGCATCTTCGGCATCGCGCTCGGCCACGAGGATCTGATCGACCACGACACGCTGCGAGGCGATCCGGCGCTCGCCGCCGTGCTCGACAAGCCGGGCGGCTCGCTTGCCGGCAAGTCGACGCTCAATCGCATGGAGCACGCTGGCAAGATCGGCCAGGATCGTCACCACAAGCTCGACCACGACGGTGGCGCGATCGAGCGGCTGTTCGTCGATCTCTTTCTCGATGCCCACGACGAGCCGCCGGTGCGCATCGTGCTCGACCTCGATGCCACCGACGATCCCATCTACGGCGAACAGGAAGGCCGGCACTTCCACGGCTATTACGACTGCTATTGCTATCTGCCGCTGTACATCTTCTGCGGCCGGCATCTGCTCAGCTCCAAGCTGCGGCCCTCCAATATCGATGCTGCCGACGGCAGCGTCGGCGAGGTCGCCCGCATCGTGGCGCACATCCGTGCCCGCTGGCCGGCGACGACGATCGTGATCCGTGCCGACAGTGGCTTCTGTCGCGACGACCTGATGCAATGGTGCGAGGCCAACGACGTGCGCTACGTGCTGGGCCTTGCCGGCAACAGCCGGCTCGTTCGCAGGATCGCGCCCGCAATGCGCCGGGCGCGCCTCAAGGCGAAGCGGACGGGGCAGCCGGCGCGCGTCTTCGACGACTTCGAATACCGCACGCGCAAGAGCTGGAGCACAACGCGGCGCGTGGTCGCCAAGGCCGAGTGGACCAACGGAGAAGCCAATCCGCGCTTCATCGTCACTAACACCCATGCCGCCTTCGGGCCGGCGCGCTTCCTCTACGAGGACGTGTATTGCCAGCGCGGCGAGATGGAGAACCGGCTGAAGGAATGCCAGGGCGACTTGTTCGCCGATCGCACGCCGGCGCCGACCATGCGCGCCAACCAGCTGCGACTCTGACTCTCCTCGTTCGCCTACGTGCTCATGTGCGCGGTGCGCCGCGTCGGCCTCGCCGGTACCAACCTTGCGGCTGCGACCTGCGGCACCATCCGGCTGAAGCTGCTCAAGATCGGCGCTCTTGTCACCATCAGTATCAGGCGTGTGAAGCTCGCGTTCGCTTCCGCCTGTCCATACCGTGAGATCTTCATGCTGGCCGCGCGAAGATTATGAACGCAGGCGGCTGTGCCGCGACCGAACCCGAACGCCAACAACGGAGGAACATCGACGCTGCTGCCCACGCTGCCCGACCGGCGGCGGCAGACGCGTTCCGCCAAACCACCACCAAAATCCGCGACCCCACGTCGGTCGTCAGATTACCACCAAATCATCGCGGCGGGAGAAAGCCGGGCTAGGAAATCGCCCTTTATAACAGCGTCGTCGATGGTGGGTGGTACATCGGCATTCTCGGCACCAACGCTCTTATTACTCTCTGCACGCTTCTTTTGCGCCGACTTAATCG
>JANOAW010000570.1:0-3856 GCA_031411355.1 Hyphomicrobiaceae bacterium
CACCGCCGGGTTCAGACGCGATGCGCAAGCGGCGCCACAACAGCACCTGTGCCTCGGCAATGGCGTGATCAGGAACCAGTGCGACCTCGGCGACATGTCGCGACGCGATCGCGTGCACGAGCCTGCCCGCCCGACGTGCGCCAAGTGAATCCGCTGCGATCGAATTCACATCGACGTCGACGGGCTCGTTGGCAGCCAACGCAGCATGCAGCGCGCGCGACCCCTCTGGTTCGACGCCGACCAGTTTCACGCGCCCACACCACCACGCAGCCATGCCGGCGATCAAGCCGCCGCCCCCGACCGCTACCAACACCGTTTGGGGCAAGCCGGCTCCCGCTTGCCGTTCCCACTCGCGCGCGAGCGTTCCCTGCCCGGCGATGGTCGGCACCGCGTCATAGGCATGCACGGCGAGCGCCCCATTGGCCGCGACGAACGCGGAGCATGCCTCGAGCGCGTCGTTGTAGCGTGCGCCACCAACGCGCACATCGGCACCAAACGAACGGATCGCCGCAATTTTGGCCGGGCTCGAAATCTCTGGAACGAAGATCGTTGCCTTATGGCCGAGTTTTCGAGCGGCGAACGCCACCGCCGCACCATGATTGCCACCGGAAGCAGCCGCGACCCCAGCCGGCGGCACCACACCCGTCACCAGCGAATGAAATGCGCCGCGCGCTTTGAACGATCCGGCATGCTGGAGAAACTCCAATTTCAATTGCAGATCGTCACTCAATCCGAGCCCATCGCCGGCGAGCAACGGCGTCATGCGGATGTGGCCTTCGATGTGGCCGTGAGCGACGGCGATGAGGTCAGGCGTGACCGGTAGCGGACGTGCGTCGGTGTGCGATGTCGGCGAAACGCTCATGTCGGATGCCACCATTTGCCTGCGATCACGACGCCGCGCGATACGATTTTTTGCCGGCCGACCAGTTTTTCGCCGACGACGTCCATATAGTCGAAGGTGCCGTCCTCGATGTCGAGAATGGTCGCATCGCCGACCGACCCGGGCCTGAAACTGCCGAGTTCCGGCCGCTTCATGGCCATGGCCGCATTGACGGTCGACGCGGCGATCACGTCGTAGAGGGGCATCCCGAGGCAGAGAAATTTCGACATCGTCGTCACTTGGTCGAAAGCCGGTCCTTCGATGCACAACGTGTGCACATCCGACGATATGACGTCCGGCATGAAGCCGTTGGCGAGCATGGCGCGCGCGGTCTTGAATGCAAACGAGCCTTTGCCGTGGCCGATATCGAAGATCACGCCCCGCTGACGTGCGGCGATCACTTCGGCCTTGACCTTGCCTTGCGCGTTGACGGGCGTATTGGGAAACGGGCGAAACGCGTGCGTCAACACATCTCCCGGCCGCAGCAGCCCGATCACGTCCTCGTAACTCGGCGGCGGATGATCGATGTGACACATGAGCGGCATGCCGACGTGGTCGGCCACTTCAAGCGCCATTTTGAGGGCATTCCAACCGTTCGTGCCGGATGAATGCTTGCCGACACGGATTTTGATGCCGACCAGCACATCGCGGTTTTGTTCAGCCACGAGTGCGCACTCGGCGGGCGCGAGCATGCGGGCCTCTTCACTCTCACCGACCATGACCGTATTGGAAAAAGCGTAGATGCCGGCGAACGACACGTGCAGATAGGCAAGGATGCGGACCTGACTTTTTTCGATCACATGCCGGCGAAAACCCATGAAATTACCGGGGCCGGCACTGCCGGTGTCGACGGCCGTCGTCACGCCGGACGTGCGGCAGAACTGCTCGGCATCGATGCCGAGCGAGGTGCCACCCCAATAGACGTGCGTGTGCAGATCGATCAAACCGGGCGAGACGATTTTGCCGGACACGTCACGAGTCAACGTGTTGGGCTGTGCCTACAAGTCTTTCCCGACCTTGACGACCTTGCCGCCTTCGAAAGCCACATCGGCGATGCCATCGAGCGTTTGCGAGGGGTCGATGACGCGCCCGCCTTTGAGGATCAGATCGTAGGCCATCGGCTTTTTTCCTTTCGGATCTGCCCGATCAAAGCAGGCGTCGCGGCCGTTGCCAAGCGCAGGGTTCGCAAGGCCATGTCGATCGATCGCGTCACGCGCGTTCGCGCCTCAGAAACATCAGCAGGATTGCATGGCCGGCGAACGAGACGGCGCAATACAAGATCAGCGCACCGCTCAATCCGATGCGGTCAGCGAGAAGGCCACTCGCGATCACGGGCACACTGAATCCGACGTAAGCGTAGACGAAATAACCCGCGGCCGCGCGAGCCCGTTCGGCGCCGGCTTGAGCCGAGATTTCGGCGAGGCCACCGAGAAACGTGAACCCGTACGAGGCAGCGCTCGTGATCGCGGCGCCGACGACGATCAGTGATAATCGCTGTGTAATGACGCCAGTCGTGAGAACCGTGAAACCGAGCGGCACCAGAACACATCCCAACTGAAGCGCGCGCCGGCTTGAGAGACGACGCGCGAACGGTTGGCAGAGGAAGCCGACGAAATTGTTGAGAAACAGTATAACCCCCGTCCACGTCGCCAGACCGAGCGTCGAAAGTTGCAACGGCATCAGCGCGATCACCATGCCGGTCGCAGACCACGCCAGCAGAATGGCGACACCGGCGGTCCATGTTCCCGGCATGAAACGTGGCAAGCGGATCATCGCCACGGGCCGCGGCGTATCGACTGGCGGCAGAGCGAGCACGACCAGCGCCAGCAATGGCGCAACGATCAGCAGAGCGGCGAAACTCCAGGGAAACGGCGTCAGTCCATGCAGACCGAGACTTATGCCCGTCGCCAGAGCCCCCGATCCGAACCCGAGCGACGTCGCCGACGTGACCAGGAGAGCCGCCGTCTGGACCCTTGCTTCGCCGAGCAACTCGGTCATGTAGGCGGTTCCAGCCGTGGTCACGAAGCCTATACCGACCCCCAGCACCAGGCGGGCGAGACACAGCATTTCCCACGTCGGCGAAAGCGCCAGCAGACCCGTCGCCACAACGCCGCAGATGAGGCCTGCGGCGATCGGAACCCGCCGCCCGATGCGGTCGGACAAACCGCCGAGCAGAACCAATGTCGGCATCAAGCCCGCGACATAACAGGCAAACGCCACCGCAACAGCACCAGCACCGACCCCGCTGACGTCGGCATAGTACCGATACAACGGCGCCTGCAGGTTGACGGCGAACGTCGCGCAGAACAATGCAGCGACGAGGATCGCCGCTGCGACTGACTGCTTCAATGTGCTGTGTACGGCTGAAGTATCGACCATTGCGCCGATGTAGCGCAAAGCGTCACGCGGCGCCGGTCATTTTTTCATGAAACGCCAACGCACCTTTCGAGGTTTCGGTCATCCCAGCGCCAGTCATCAAATACGAAACATATTGGAACACCGTGTTGGGCTTGATTTCGTGGCCGAGATCGTCTCGCGCAAGCTGCTGCGACTGCGCGACGATGCGGCGCAAATCGTCGACGGACATTTCGAACTTGGCCCGCCCGACAGTGTCGCCCCTGTAGCCGTCGCCCCAACCGGAAAGGTCGTAATCGCTACCCGCGGTTCGGCGTCCAAGGGCCAGTGCCACCAAAGCGTCGAAGTAAGGCGAGGTGGAACCGGTGTCGTCCAGCTCTTCGTAGTCATCGCCGCGACCGGTCGCCGCGTACAGGTGATCGCCGATCGATCCGGGCGGATGCCAAGTGGCACGACCCGTGTCATCGGGACTAGGATCGCCGCCGTCGTCCCGTGGCATTCCCGCCTCACTGCCGTCGCCTTGATCGTCGGCGCCGGCATGGGCATCGTCATCGTCGGCATCATCATCATTGTCATTGTCATTGTCATCGGTATCGTCTTCGCCATCGTCGTCTGAGCTTG
>JANOAW010000571.1:0-1690 GCA_031411355.1 Hyphomicrobiaceae bacterium
ACCGTGAAGGCCGAGCTCGACGCCTACAAGGCCGACCGTTACTCCGGCTTTTTCGGCCGCCTGCGCCGCGCGAAGGACTGGCTGCTCGGCATGGACGAGCTGCCCGGCGTCAAGCGCATCTTCGAGCGCAACCGCGCGGCCTTCGTCGACACGGTCAATGCGCTGGTCGCGGCGATCACGGCCGACAACCAGCGCGTGATCAGCGAATGCAAGGCCGAGATCGCCGCGACCGATGCCGGCATCAAGAGCTTCGTCGCCGGGCTCGCGCCGGCGCTGCAGGGCGTCGGCCAGACGGCGGCGGCCGAGATCGGCGAGAAGCTGCGCGCGCTCGACGGTTTCGTCGCGAGCAGGGAGCACGAGCTGCGCCAGCAGCTGCAGGACAAGCAGCGCGACGCGATCAAGGCGATCGACGAGAAGATCGCGAAGATGAAGGAGGCGATGGCCGGCGCGCTCGCCAAGCTCGGCAAGCTGCTGCTGTGGGCGGCGAAGAAGTTCTTCACCTGGGCCCTCGGCAAGTTCGGCTACTCGCTGGCCGACATCGAGGCCATCATCAGCAAGGGCGCGGCGGTGCTGAAGGCGATCTTCACGCAGCCGGTCCAGTTCGTGAAGAACCTGGTGCGCGCCGCGAAGCAGGGCTTCGAGAGCTTCGCGCTGCACTTCACCACGCACCTGAAGGACGCGATCTTCGAGTGGCTGACCGGCTCGCTCACCGGCATCCGCCTGCCCGAAGTCTGGAACGCTCGCGGCATCGCCGGCCTCGTGCTGCAGGTGCTGAACGTCTCCGCCGGCCGCATCCGCGACAAGCTGGTCGACAAGCTCGGCGGTGCCGAGATCGTGAAGCGGCTCGAGGACGGCGTGGCGCTGGTCAAGACCGTGCTCACCGTAGGCCCGACCGCTGCATGGGAGCAGATCAAGGACATGGGCGAGCAGCTGAAGGAGCAGGCGGTCGCGCAGCTGCAGCAGTTCATCGCGCTCGAGATCGTTAAGCGCGCGACCCAGACGATCGCGCTGATGTTCGTGCCCGGCGCCGGCATCGTGCGGGCGATCATCGGCATCTACGACACGGTGGTGTTCTTCATCAAGAAGGCGGCCGACATCGCCCGCATGGTCGGCAGCTTCCTCGGCTCGATCGGCGAGATCGCCGCCGGCAACATCGGCGCCGCGGCGCAGGCGCTCGAAGACGGGCTGGCACGCGCGCTGAAGCTGGTGATCGACTTCCTCGCGCGCTTCCTGAAGCTCGACGGCATCCCGAAGAAGATCGGCGCGGTGCTCGAGAAGCTGCGCACGCGGGTCGATGCGCTGCTCGACCGCGTCGTCGACTGGATCGTCGGCATGGCGAAGGGGCTGGGCCGCGGCGTGAAGACGGTGGCGGCCAAGATCGTGCAGTGGTGGCGCATCCGCAAGCCGTTCGGCAAGGGAAAGGACCGGCACACGCTGCACTTCGCCGGCGAGGGGCCGCAGGCGGCGCTGTCGGTGTCGAGCACGACCAAGTCGATCCGCGATTTCATCACCGACGAGATCACGCCGAGCGTGCCGCCGAACCACGCCAAGGCCGGTAACCTGACACTGATCATGAAGCAGGTGAAGCTGATCGAGGCGATCAAGACGCGCACCGACGGCGGCTTCGGGCAGGCCGACGGCCAGACCATCGCCGACGCGATGACGACCATCGCGACCCTGCTCGCCGACC
>JANOAW010000572.1:0-4881 GCA_031411355.1 Hyphomicrobiaceae bacterium
CGCCGATACCGCTCGCGCGCAGGGCACTGGCGGCGCGATGCGCGTCGGCTTCGGCGGCGGCGCGGCCGGGCTTGCCGTGCCGATCGACGTTGGCGCGGCCATCCGTCAGCACGACGACATCGGGGCGATCACCTTTCCGACGAACGTCCGCTGCAACGCCTTGGGCCGCCAGCAACGCCGAGGCGAGCGGGGTGGCGCCACCGCCGGGCAGGGCTGCAAGTGCGCGTTTGACCCGGGCCAAGGCGCGTGTCGGCGGCAGAACGATCTCGGCCTTTTTGTTGCGGAACGCGATCAGGGCGACATGATCGCGGCGGACATAACAATCGGCGAGCAGCAACTCGACGGCACCTTTGACTTCGGCGAGGCGATGCAGGGCCGACGATCCCGACGCATCGACCAGGAAGATGGTGGTGACGCCCGTCGGCCGTACGAGCCGTTTCACACGGAAATCGCTGCGTTCGAGTTTGATGGGTCCATTGAGTTCGCGACGGCGAACCGATTGCCATGGTGCCGCCGTGCGCAAGGTCGCAACCAGATCCATGCGGTCGCCCCGGGTTGGATCACCGGCGCGGATGCCGGCGGGGCGGCCGTGTCGGGCGCGACTTTGGACGCCGCTCGCGCGGCCACAGCCCATCGACGTGCGGCGGGCGGCCGCTGCAGCGGCGATGCGGGCGAGCGTGTCTGGCGGCAATGTCGCGAGGGCTGCGGCGAGCACGACGTCGTCGAGGGCTTGAGGGTCAGGCGAGGGAGCGGGTGTCTCTGGCGCAGCGTCGGGCGTCTCCGCAGGCGGCGCTTCGCTCGGCGTCGGCAATCGACGCGCGCGCGGCAGCAACACCAGGCGAACGGCGGTTGTCATATGCTCCGACGTCGGCGCAAGCGCGCCATCGAGAGCGGCCACGGCGCGAATAGCTGCGGCGCAGAACGTCAGTGCGCGTGCGGAGCCGATGTCGAGTGCTATGCTCAGGGCGGCGACGGTGTCGTGCGTCGCATCGTCGAGAGTGACACGCGGCCAGAGTTCGCGCGCTGTCGCGACGCGGGCACCGAGATCGGCGATCGCGCTCGAGTGGGCCGCCTCCGCAGCCGAGCCGATGTCTGCGTCGAGGTCGACCGAGAGCGCGAGGCGATCGGCGAGCGCATCCGGCAAGCGCTCGTCGTCGATGCCTTCATCGAGCGCGACAAGTGTAAAGCGGCCGACGACGTCGCGTTGATCGAGGGCGTGACCGATGCGTGCCGCCAGTGCCGGGGATGTTCGCTCGGCCATCGGCATGACCAGAAACCCACCGCTGGCACGAGCCAACAGGCCAGCTGCGTACACGGGTCGACCGGCGGCCAGCGTGCCCGCGAGATCTAGGCCACCAAGGAGCCGCGCCTCGGCCACGTGCGGTGGCGATCGAAGCCACGGCGCTGCTGGTAGAAGCGCCTTCAAGACGGCGAGATAGGAGTCGCGGCGATGTCCCGCGCGGGCGCGCACGTGCAGGCCGGCAAATGTGTGTGGTGCCATCGCCAGCAGACATGCGGCGGTCAAACGATCCTCTCGACCGGCATCCGCCTGCGCTTTCGTGAAAGGCGGGGGCGTTCCATTCATGAGCCGAGCACCTCGACGACCGCACGCTCGACGCGCGTACTTGCGGAAACGTCGTCGAGTGGATCGCGCCGCAGGCGGTGACCAAGCGCGCCGGGCGCGAGGCGCCGGATGTGATCGAGCGTGACCGTACGGTCGCCGTCGAGCGCCGCCAATGCGCGCGCGGCGCGCATCAACGTCAGTTCACCGCGCACACCGTCAGTGCCGAGATGGGCGCAAAGTTCAGCTGCGCGCTGATAGATATCGTCGGGCACCGCGATGCCACCGAGCACTGCCCGTGCGCCGACAAGCTGGCTCCGCAAGTCACGTTGGGCCTCAGCGAAACGTTCGGCGAAGGCGCGTGGATTTTGGTCGAAGGCATCGCGTCGGCGCATGATCTCGACTCGGTCGGCGACGTCGGCCGGTGTCTTGACGTCGACGGCGAGCCCGAAGCGATCGAGCAATTGCGGGCGCAGATCGCCCTCCTCCGGATTGCCACTGCCGATCAACACGAAGCGCGCGGCGTGCCGCACGCTCAGGCCTTCACGTTCGACGACGTTTTCGCCGGACGCCGCAACGTCGAGCAACAGGTCGACGATGTGATCTTCGAGCAAGTTGACCTCGTCGACGTAGAGAAAACCGCGGTTGGCGCGTGCAAGGAGGCCGGGTTCAAAAGCCTTCTCCCCCCGCGTGAGGGCGCGTTCGAGATCGAGCGCACCGACCACCCGATCCTCGGTGACACCGAGCGGCAGATCAATGACAGGCACGGGCACGTCCACGGCAGCGATCCCGCCGGGGGATCTGCACGCACACGCCGGTGCCGGTGCCTTGGGATCGCAGGCATACGGACAACCGTCGACGACGGACATGGGGGGTAGCGTTGCAGCCAGGGCCCGCACAGCCGTCGATTTGCCGGTGCCGCGATCGCCGAGAATGAGCACGCCGCCTATTCGGGGATCGACGGCTGCGACCAGCAAGGCGGTCTTCATCGCGGCCTGCCCGACGATGGCCGTGAACGGATAGTGCGGCGGCCGCTCGATGCATGCCGGCTGTGGCACGGCGGGAGCTTTCGGGGTTGGATCATCCATGGCGATCACCTCGGGTGGGGCCGGCGAGACGGTAACGGAGATCACAAAGGTGGGCTGCGAGTGCCAGCGTCATCCACAGTGCCAACTCGCCTGCTGAGGCTCCACGCGTGCCGGCCCGGAGCGCGAGCAGGAGCGTGGCGCCAGCAGCGAGGGTCGACAGCAGGGCCGGGCGTGAAACGTGGGCGAAGGCGCGTGTCAGAAGCCACGTCAACAGCAGGGCCTCCAGCACGACGATGCCGAGCACCAGATCGATCAAGGCAAGGCTCGTCATCGCCGGTTCCTCTACAGATGATTGAGACGAACGATCGACAGATTGAGAAAGCTCGCGGTCGTCACCCAGACGAGATACGGCAGCAGCAGCAGGCTCGCCGTCCGATGGATGGGCCAAATGGCGACGATGAGTGCTAGAATCGAGAGCCACAGCAGCGGCACTTCGAAAAGCGCGAGATCGGGCCGCCGCGACCAGAAGAAGAGCGCACTCCAGCAAATGTTCAGCACCGCATTGAGCGCGAACAGCACCACGATCATCCGGCGCTGTGCCTCGGTGCCGTCGCGCCAGGCCAATGCGCCAGCGATCACGCACAGAATGAAAATCGTCGTCCAGACGGGACCGAATGCCCAATCCGGTGGTTTCCAGGCCGGCACTTTCAGCGCGCGATACCATGGCCCCGTATCGGTCAGGAGGCCGCCCAGTAAGGCGACGATGAGCGCCGCGATGGCACCGACGATGAGTGGCTTCGAGAGTGAACCCGTCATCGTGGGGCTGCCAATCCGAAGAAATGCGCGACATCTTTGAAGAACACGCGCACGTGTGCCATCGGATTCGAGCGCACCAAGCGCTTGGTCGTGTACGCCTGCCACGTCAGGCGCTGCACGTCCGGATCTCGGCACATGGTGACGAATCGCTCCCGGCGCCCATCGCTCCGATACCAGATCGTCTGTAACCATCCGAGCACCCAGAATACCCGGCCGTGCTGACGCATGAAGGTCTTGCGGGCATTGCGAAGGGCTTTGGCATTGTTGGCCGCCAGTGCTGAATGAACGGCATCGGCGCCGAGTTCGCCACAATACATGGCATAGTAGATGCCTTCCCCCGAAGCCGGCGCAACCACGCCCGCCGCATCGCCGACCAGCAGCACGTTGCGCCCGTTGTCCCAACGCTTGCGCGGGTGCAGCGGGATGGGTGCGCCTTCGCGACGGAGCGTCTCGACCTCGCCGAGTCCTGCATCCCTGCGCAGACGGCCGACCGCGTCGCGGAGCGAAAAGCCCTTGTTGGCACTGCCGACCCCGATGCTCGCCGTATCGCCGTGCGGAAACACCCACGCGTAAAAGTCGGGAGAGAGGCGACCCTGATAATACACATCGCACCGCTCGGCGTCGTAGGCGGCACCGTGGTCGCGCGGGGGTGCCCGCACGATTTCATGATAGGCGAACACGAACGGCGGGTGCGGTGACGTTGGCATCGCCGCTCGCGCGACGGCCGAATTGGCACCATCGGCCCCGACCACCATGCGGGCCAGGAGCCGGCGTGTGCCCCCGTCTGCTTCGCGATACGTCACTGCGACGCGATCATCGGTCGTCTCTTCGAGACCAGTGAATGTGCCCGCAAGACGTGTGGCACCTGCCAGCGCGGCGCGATTGCGCAGCCACTCGTCGAACCGCTCGCGATCAACCATGGCGACGTAACTGTCATCGATGGGCATATCGACCGTGGCATCCGTTGGCGAGATCATGCGTGCCGATCTGATGCGTGCCGCGATCAGCTCGTCGGGGATGGCGTAGTCCTGCACGAGGCGGGGCGGGATGGCGCCGCCGCAGGGTTTGATGCGACCCGCGCGATCGAGCAGGGCCACGCGTCGGCCGAGGCGCGCGAGATGTGTTGCGGCGGTCGCGCCAGCAGGTCCTCCGCCGACCACGATGATGTCGAACGGGCCTTCGGCTGTGCCAATGTCGCCACTCATGATCCGCTCTCCGATGATCGCGTTGGCCAGACGTTGGCGCCGATGTCGGACGCGCGCGGTCCCGTGTCGGCTGAATCGAAACGCCGCGCCGTGCCGATGCGCGCGGCCATGGCGCCGGCGAATACGAACAAAGCCGCCTCGAGCAGGAACACCGTCACGTAGGCACTGCTCGGTGTGGCCGCGAACAGTCGGAACAGGTCCACGGCTGCGGCACCGGTCAATCCGCCCGCCCCGAAGGCGATTGCCTGTGACGCACCCCACAGGCCCATGC
>JANOAW010000573.1:0-3903 GCA_031411355.1 Hyphomicrobiaceae bacterium
CCGGTGCCAGGAGGTGCCGAACGCAGCACGACCTTGCCCGCGCCATGGCGGCCGAAGCTGTCGTGGTGCAACGTGCGGCCTTCGCGCAGCGGCACGCGGACGAGCGACCGACGCGCTTCCTCGGTTGCCTTGCGGATCGCCTCAGGGACTTCGCGGGCCTTACCGTGGCCAAAACCAACGCGTCCCTTGAGGTCGCCGACGACAACCAGCGCCGCGAAGCCAAAGCGCTTACCGCCCTTTACGACCTTGGCAACACGGTTGATGTGCACCAACCGCTCCTGGAATTCGTTTTCTTCGCGATCATCGCGATCACGACCACCACGATCTCTTTGGGGACCACGAGCCACGGGATTTCCTTCCGAACCTTGAAGCATGCGACAGCGGATGGGGATTCCGTCCGGCACGTCGAATGCGAGCAACCAAATCAGAACTTGAGGCCGCCTTCACGCGCACCTTCGGCCAGCGCCTGCACGCGGCCATGATACAGATATGCGCCGCGATCGAACATGACCTCGGTGACGCCGGCCTTGGCCGCCCGCTCGGCGACGAGTTTGCCGATGGCTTTCGCGGCAGCCTTGTCCGCGCCCGTCTTCAAAGCCGCCTTGACGTCCTTGTCGAGAGACGACGCCGCTGCCAGCGTGTGCCCCTTCACGTCGTCGATCACCTGGGCATAGATATGCTTCGACGACCTGTGCACCGTGAGGCGCGGCGCCGTCGGATTTACTTTGCGCAGATTGCGCCGCACGCGCGATTTGCGCTTGTCGGCCGTACTGATTTTCTTGACCATGGTCGTGGCTTTCGCAGCGAATGACGATTTTCTCGACGGGGCTCGGAGCCAAAACTGGCCGGCCGAAACCGCGGGTCGCGTTATTTCGTCTTGCCCTCTTTGCGGCGGATGAATTCACCCTGATAGCGCACGCCCTTACCCTGGTAGGGCTCTGGCGGACGGTACGAGCGGATGTCGGCGGCGACCTGGCCGGTCTTCTGCTTGTCGATGCCCGTGACCGTGACGACGTCCTGCTTGGCGCCAGACACTTTGACGTCGACTCCAGCCGGGACCCTGTGCTGGATGTCGTGGCTGAAGCCGATCTTCATAACCAGAAGATCTTTCCCCTTCATCTCGGCCTTGAAGCCGACGCCGTGGATTTCCAGCGTATGCGAGTAGCCCTTGGTCACGCCATCGATCAGATTGACGATCTGCGTGCGGGTCATGCCCCACATGGCGCGACCCATCGACGATGTTTCGTCTCGCGGCGCGACTTCGATGCCGACCTTGGTCTGCTCGACTTTGATCTGCTCGGGCGCGGTGAACGACAGCTCACCTTTCGGCCCCTTCATCTTCACCGTTTGACCGCTCACCGTCGCCGTGACGCCGGCGGGAATGGCAACGGGCTTCTTTCCGATGCGAGACATTGTATGACCCTTCGAGGTCCAGAACTTCGTTACAGGCCGGCGCCGTTGCGCCAGCCACAGCGCGACCAGCACCCGTCAGAAGACGTTGCAGAGCACTTCGCCACCGACATTTTCTTCACGTGCTTTGCTATCCGACATGACACCTTTCGGTGTCGTCAGGATCGAAACACCAAGTCCATTCTTGACAGGCTGCAGGTCGTTGATGCCCGCATACACCCGGCGGCCCGGTTTGGACACGCGGCGGATTTCGCGGATGGCCGGCATACCGTTGTTGTATTTAAGCTCGATTTCGAGCTCCTTCACGCCGGTACGCGGTGTCACCTCAGCATAACCGCGAATATAGCCTTCTTCGATCAGCACGTCGAGAACACGTGCGCGGAGCTTGGAGGCCGGAGACGAGACTTTACCCATCTTGCGCATTTGCGCATTACGGATGCGGGTCAGGAGATCGCCGAGTGGATCGTTGATCGACATGTGTGTGTGCTCCCCTTACCAGCTCGACTTGACCATGCCGGGGATCAGACCCTGGCTGGACAGCTCACGCAGCTTGTTGCGGCACATCCTCAGTTTGCGATAGTAGCCGCGCGAACGGCCGGTCAGCTCGCAGCGATTGTGAATGCGCGTCTTCGAGCTGTTGCGCGGCATCTCGGCGAGCTTGTGCGTCGCACGCAGGCGCTCGTTCAAGGGACGCTTGGCATCCTGGATGATCGCTTTCAGACGCTTGCGCTTGTCAGCGTGCTGCGCCACGATCAAACGGACGTTCTTGTCCTTGTTCTTCGAACTTTCTTTGGCCATGTCGTCCTCGAGGTGTCCACTTACCGATCGGTTTCGGGGTTAGACCCTAAGTGCGGAAGGGGAAGTTGAAGTTCTTGAGCAGCTCGCGCGCCTCGTCGTCGGTTTTTGCCGACGTACAGACGACCACGTCCATGCCCCAGACATCGTCGATATCATCATAAGCGATTTCAGGGAACACGATATGTTCCTTGAGACCCATGGCATAATTGCCGCGACTGTCAAAGCTCTTCGGCGACAAACCACGGAAATCCTTCACCCGCGGCAACGCGATGGTCACCAGGCGGTCCAGGAATTCATACATTCTATCGCCGCGCAGCGTCACCTTGGTGCCGATCGCCATGCCATCGCGCAGCTTATAAACCGCGATCGACTTGCGGGCGCGCGTGATAACGGGCTTCTGACCAGCGATCAAAGCCAGATCGCGCAGCGCATTGTCGACTTTTTTACGGTCGTTGACAGCCTCGCCGACGCCCATGTTGAGCACGATTTTTTCCAGACGCGGCACCATCATGCCGTTGGAATAGCCGAATTTCTCGACCATCGCCTTACGCACTTCGGTCTCGTAGAGAGACTTCATGCGCGGTTTGTAGCCCTTCGGGCGCGGCTGCGGGATGAAACCCTTGCCGGCTGCGGCTTCCTTTTTGGCAGCGCGTGCCTGACCTTTGGCTTTGGCCGCGGCCGCTGCACCGCCCAACGGCTTTCCGCCGCCCTGTTTCTTGTCGTCGGCCATGGCTTATGCCTTCTCCGGAATGACTTCACCGGACTTGCGCGCCACGCGCACTTTCGTCCCATCTTCGAGCATCTTGAAGCCGACGCGTGTCGGCTTGCCGTCCCTCGGATCAGCGACGGCAAGGCTCGACAACTGGATCGGGCCTTCCTTCGTGATGATGCCGCCTTGTTGGTCGCGTGTCTGCTCCTGATGCTTGCGCACCATGTTGACGCCGCGCACGAAGGCACGATTTTCTTTCGGTACGACGCGCAGGACCTCACCGGTCTTGCCTTTGTCGCGGCCAGCGAGAACGACGACGCTGTCGCCCTTCTTGATCTTGGCGGCTCCCATCACAGCACCTCCGGCGCGAGCGAGACGATCTTCATCTGATTTTTGTTGCGTAGCTCGCGGGTCACGGGACCAAAGATGCGCGTGCCGACGGGATCGCCCTGTGCGTTGATCAACACGGCGGCATTACGATCGAAGCGGATCAGAGATCCGTCCGGCCGGCGCACACCTTTGGCGGTGCGCACGACGACGGCGCGCATCACCTGGCCTTTTTTTACGCGTCCCTTGGGGATCGCTTCCTGTACCGCCACGACGATGATGTCGCCGATGGTCGCGTACTTCCGTTTCGACCCACCGAGAACTTTGATGCACTGCACACGGCGCGCACCCGAGTTGTCGGCGACGTCGAGGTTGGTTTCCATTTGAATCATTGGACCTGTCCTCGGTCTGTTTCAGTCACGTCCGAATTAGTCACACCCGAACCAATCACACCCGGATCAGTCACGTCCGACTAAGCTATCAGACCCGGCCACGACACGTGGCAACACGTCCTCAGGCTCTGTCATGATCTTCGTCGGCCGGATTGGTCGGTCGCATCTTGCTCGGTCCGCTCGGCCGTCGATGACGACAGAGCATGCCGAGCGGTCAATGCTTGGCTTCGTCGACGACGATCCAGCGCTTCAGCTTGGAAATCGGCG
>JANOAW010000574.1:0-1855 GCA_031411355.1 Hyphomicrobiaceae bacterium
GAGTCTTTCTGCTACGCGATACGCGTGCCAAGGAACTCGTCGCCGAACTCGCGGACGCCTTCATCGTCGGCGCCAAGTACGCTATCGCCGTCGGCGCTGCGGCGGCCACGGTCGGCATCATCGTCGGCGTGGTGACGCAGACCGGCGTCGGCTTCAAGATTTCCGATATCGTGACCAGTTTCGCAGCCCAACTGGCGGCGTGGACGAGCGTGGTCACGCCGGCGTTTCTCTACGACGCCAAAGGCATGACATTGTTCTTCACGCTCGTGATGACTGCGATCGTCTGTATTCTGCTCGGCTGCGGCGTGCCGACGACGGCGACCTACATCATCATGGTGACGGTGGCCGCGCCGGCGCTCGGGGTCCTCGGTGTCGAGCCGATCGTCGCGCATTTCTTCGTGTTCTATTACGGTGTGCTCGCCGACATAACCCCGCCGGTGGCGCTCGCCGCCTATGCCGCCGCCAGCATGGCCGGCGCCGATCCGTTCAAATCGGGCAACACGGCGTTCCGTCTCGCCATGGCCAAGGTGTTGGTGCCATTCGTGTTCGTTTATGGCCCGGCGATGTTGATCGTGACCAAGGGGTTCACTTGGGCGGCCTTCGTCGAGGTGACGCTCGGGTGTGCGATCGGCGTCGTCATGCTGGCTGCGGCGCTGACCGGCTACGGGGTCGCGCGCATGAACACGGCGACGCGGCTGTGGCTCGGCATCGCAGCCGTGCTCGTCATGTCGCCGAGCCGGACCGGCACACTGATCGGCCTCGTGATGGCGGTGCCGATCATCGCCCTGCAATGGCGCGCGCGTGCGGTGCCGACCGTTGCGGCCTGAGTGGGCGCTGTGGGTTCAGACGTCGCGGCGATAGTTCCACCCCTGCAGCGTCGCAAAATCGGCTGTATACTCGGCGGCGCAGAACGTGCCGCCCTGATAAAATGCCGACACACTGTCGTAGGGCTGCTTGGCGTCAATGGCTGCGGCTTCGGCCGCCATGTCCTCGGCATTGTGCGTCGGCTTGTAGCCGAACGCCTCGGCGCGGCTGTTGTCCCACCACGCGCGCGTGTTGCCTGATACGCCGTAGAACACTTCGTTGACGATGCCGGGATGGTCGAGGCCGATGCGCATCAGCTGGACCAGATCCTCCGGGTGCACCATGATTGCCAGACGCCGCACATCGAGTGGCTTTTCGTTGACATTGCCGATGCGCAGGCTGGTGACCTTCAGGCCGTATTTCAGCGCATAAAAAGCGCCGAGCGCCTCACCGAACGCCTTCGATACGCCATAGCGGCTGTCCGGCAGCACCGTGACGTCGTGCGGAATTTTATCGTGCCGCGGGTAAAATCCGACCGCGTGGTTCGAGGACGCGAACACGATGCGCTGCACGCCGGCGACGCGGGCCGCTTCGAAGACATTGTAGCAGCCGTCGATATTGACGTCGCGGATCAGCTCCCACGGGCCGTCGACAGGATGGCCACCGAGATGAATGATGCCGTCGATGCCGGCTACGGCACGATCAAGCGAGGCGCGGTCGCGGACATCGGCCGCGATGAAGGGCAACCCGTGCGGATCGTCGAACGGGTTCAAGTCTGAAAGCACGACGTCGTAGGCGGCTTTGAGCAACGGTGTGATGCGGCGACCGACATCGCCTCCGGCTCCGGTGATCAGCAGGCGGCGAACCGAGCTCATGGGTTGTCCTTCGTGTCTTTGGTTGGGTCGACGAGGCGGCGCGCGAATGCCAGCGGCAGTTCGGTGGTATACTTGATCTGCTCCATCGCGAAAGCACTCGACACCTTGGCGATCGATATGCGCCCGATCAGCTTTTTGTAGAATGCATCATAGGCGGCGATGTCGGGCACGACGAC
>JANOAW010000575.1:0-7198 GCA_031411355.1 Hyphomicrobiaceae bacterium
CCCACCCCCCCACCAACCCCCCCAAATCCCCCACCCACAAGCGAGACAGGGTCAGGCCGATGCCCAGTGCGACGAAGGCTGCGACGGCGGCACTTTCGGTCGGCGTGAACACGCCCGAATAGATGCCACCGAGAATGATGAACGGGATCAGCAGGGCCCATTTGGCTTCGTTCAAGGCCCGCAACCACGCCGAAAACACGAACCGGCCGGTCGACATCTCGTAGCCGCGGATGCGGTTCATGATGGCGTTCGTGATCATGACGGCTGCCAAAATCATGATGCCGGGCACGAACGCTGCCTGGAACAATGTCGATGACGAGATGCCGAGGACCAGGCCGATGATGATGTAGGCGATCGAGGGCGGGATCAGAATGCCCGTGCAGGCGCCGGATGCGACCAGCGCGCAGGCGTAGTCTTTCGGATACCCCTTCTGTTGCAGCTTATCCATGGTGATGCGGCCGATGGCGGCGGCGTCCGCCGCATCCGATCCCGAGATGCAGGCGAACAGCCCACAGCCCATCACCGTCGCCGTGCCGAAGCCCGATCGCATCCAGCCGAAACTTGCCTCGGCGAAGTTCAGCAGCCGAAACGCCAGCCCCGAGCGCACCATGACGTCGCCGGTCAACACGAACAGCGGGATGGCGATGAGGGCAAAACTGTCGACTCCCTCGAACAGGGCTTCGCCGATTAGCTGCATCGGCATGACGCCGGTGAAATAAAGCAGCGATGCGGTGGCGAGGCCGAGCGAGACCCAGAAGGGAATGCCGATCAAGACCAGGACGACGGCGAGCAGAATAGAACCGGTGATGGCCATGATCAGCGGGCGCCCCCCGACGCCGTTTTGTTCGTCCGGGCTTCAAACCGTTTGGCCAGATCGAAACTCAACCAGCACCATGCGGCGGCCAGCGGCACCGACACGGCCGCTATGCCAACCAGGCCCAGCTGCAGGCCGTCTTTACCGAGCGCCCCGAAGTACCACCCCGACGCCGCATCACCGCCGCGGTAGACAACCGTGTCGATGAAGTTCTGTGACTTGTATTTGTCATCGGGTTCGACCGAGGTCCACAGCACCTTGGCGGCCGGCGACGAGAGCGAGAAGTGAATTGCCCGTTCGGCGACGACGATGGCGAGGATGACGAACAACGTGGGTGACGCCGCAAGCAGGACGTAGGCAACCAGTGCGCTCACCGGCAGCGACGCGACCGTCAGGCCGAGGCCGAAGCGGCGAATGATAGATGCGGTGCCGAGGATCTGCACCACGATGGTCAAGAGGCTGACCAGCAGATCGACGCGGGCGAACAGTTCGACGCGCGCCGTACGGTCCGTGATCGCCGCGCCGACGATGCGCAGCTGTTCGGTATAGAAAAACGTCGACAACAGGTTGGCGAGAAACACCCAGGCCGCGACGCGCAGCAGAAACGGATCGGCAAACACGCGCGCCGCCCCGTCGAAGAGCGACTTCAATTTCATAGGCGGCCGCTCGTCGACGACCTCGCCTGTGGTCTTGAACAGCGTCGGCAGAACGAGGGCGATCGCAAGCGCCAGAGCGAGGAAACCCGCGGCCACGAGTAGCAGCGTCGTCGGCCCAAGTACACGCGCGAACACCTGCGTGATCATCGGCCCCATCAAGGCGCCGATCGAGCCGCCGGCCGCGATCACGCCGTACAGGCGCTTCGCTTGATCCGCCCGCCAATAGGTCGCCATGACCGACCAGAAAAGCGAGATGACGAACAGATTGAACACGCTGACCCAGACGAAATAACTCTTGGCCAGGAGTGGCGAGACATCACCGTGCCCATGCGGCATGAAAAGCCAGAACCCCATCAGTTGCACGATGAAAAAGCCGTAAACGATCGGCACGACGCGGCGGCGCGGAAACCGTGACACGACCCAGCCGAACAGCGGTACGGCTGCGAGCATGACCACGAACACGTAGGTAAAGACGTTTTTTAAGGCATCCGGATCGGCCTGGCGCAGCATCGCGCCCATCTCCTCGCGCAGCGGACGCACGATGTAATAGGCGGTCAGCAGACTGAAGAAATAGCCGAACGAGGCGATCAGCCCACCGACCTCGCCTGGTTCGAGCGCGACGATCCTCGTCAGCTGTTGCTCGATGCGCGCGAGCGGGGCGCGAGAGGTTTCGAGCAATGTATCAATCCTCGAACAGGGCTTTGCCTGCGAACACGGCGCGTCCCGCGCGCATATCCGCGACATCGACGTAGATTCGCTGCGCAGACCGCAACAGGATCAGAGCAAAGCCGATCGGCACGGCAGCCTCGGCCCAGATCTTGGAGACCCGCAGAACCGGCGTTGCGCCTTCGTAGCGCCAGAGTTGATCGATGGTGTGCCACGAATAGCGAAACGCGATCACCGCGAAGACCATGGTGGCGATTTCACCCATGATGAAAAGCGGCCCGTGCCAGCGTGCCGGCAAGGCGTTCTGAAGGATGTCGAAGCGGATATGCGCGCGTTCCTTGACGGCATAGGCAGCACCGATCCAGCCGAGATAGATGAAGGCGTATTGCGCCGTTTCCTGTGCCCAGGCGCCCGACGAATTGAGGATGTAGCGGCGCGCGACTTCCTGGATGATCACGGCACAGCAGAAGATATAGCAGAGCAGCATCACATAGCGCTCGAGATTGTCGTCGAGCGTGCGCCAGAAGCCCGGCCGGGGCGGCGTCATGACTGATCTCCGTCGGTGCTTGGCAGGCGCGTCCGCCGTTCCTCGACGATCACCTGGATCGAAAACGCCAGGATGACGGCGAAGAAAAACAGGAATTCCGCAACTTCACCGAGCCGGACCGGAGGCGGGCCGACGAGCTTGGCGAGCTTGGCCCACACAATGTACGTGGTATAGGCGACCGCGAGGACGGCCGAGACGTAGAGCCAGAATTTTCCACGCCAGAAACTGACATGCATGCGCGCTGCCCCCGCCACTCCAACGTCCGACAGTGTTGCCGCAATCACGGGCGGACGGCAAGCGATCCATCGCCGGCCCTGTTGTACTTGACCCGGTGTTCTTGGCCCCGGTGATCTTGGCCCCGGTGATCTTGGCCGGTTTGTCCTGGCGCGGTCGATGCCGAGCGTTGCACCTGTGCGACGACTGCCCTCGAACGAGGCTGCGATCGCCTCGTCGCCGATTGACATCCAGCCCTGCCCCTCCGACAAGGGATACAACAGCGGTATCAAGGACATTGTCGTGCCACGCGCCAAGTCGAGCAATCAGGGACGACCCATCGTCGAGCAGAACACCGCTGAGGCGCCTGTGCGCGCGGCGGGCGGCGAGGCCATGCGCATGGCCAAATATCGCGTCGGCGATGTGGTCAAGCACCGCATCTATCCGTTTCGCGGCATCGTGTTCGACATCGACCCCGTGTTCAACTCGACGGAGGAATGGTGGCAATCGATCCCGAACGAGATCCGCCCGACCAAAAATCAGCCATTCTATCATCTCCTCGCCGAGAACGATAAAACCGAATACATCGCTTATGTCTCGGAACAGAACCTCTTGCCAGACAACAGCGGTAAGCCGTTGCGGCATCCCCAGATCGGCCAGATGTTCGCCGAGAAAGAGGGCGTGTATCGCCCGACTTTCATCAACGCACATTGACATCGTGCGAAAGTGACCGACCGCGCCCCCCTTAGCGCGCGGTGGACGCACGATCAGCCGAGCCGTCGCGACGCCACCGGAGACGACCATGCCTCAGACCGCCCTGTTCCCCGCCGGCGCAAAGCCGCTCGGACCTTATTCGCCCGGCATCGCGGCGGGAGATTTCGTCTTTCTCGCCGGCCAGATTCCCATCGATCATGAGGGCAATATCGTCCCGGGCGACATCGAGGCGCAAACCGAACAGGTGTTCAAGAATATCGACGCTGTGTTGAAGGTCGCCGGTGTCTCGTTCGCAAACGTCGTCAAAGCCACCGTGTTCATGGCCGACCTCGCCGACTTCGCGCGCATGAACGCGATCTATGAAAAATATGTGGTCCAACCATACCCGGCACGCTCCACGTTCCAGGTCGCAGCGCTGCCCAAGGGCGCACGGGTCGAGATCGAAATGATCGCCTACCGCGGCGCCTGACGCGATTGTCATCGCTGCACGAGTTCGAGCGGCGCTTTCGACAAGACCTCCGCGCCCGATGCCGTAACGAGGCTCGTGCGCCCGAGCGTCATGGCGTGACCGGTATCGTCATCGAACAGGATCATGTGCAGGAAATACACTTGGCCCGCTGCGAGCGTATGCGGGTTGTTCGCGTAGATCATCGGCCAGTCCATCCAATTGGGCGCGAACGTCGTGCCGAGGGAATACCCGCAGGCATTGAGCCGGTAGGCGCCGAGCCCGGCCGCATCCAGACTGTCGGCATGGGCTTTAAAAACCTCCCCGACGCTCCGGCCGGGTTGCAAAGCAGCTTCGCAGGCGAGCAGCGCGTCCTTGGCCCGTTCGAACAGCTCTGTCTGGCGTTGCGGCACCGGACCGATCCGCAACGTGCGCATCAGGCAGGCGTGATAATGCCGGTACGTACCGGCGAATTCGAGCGTCAGCTGGTCGGACGGATCGAGGTGCCGGCGGCCAGTGAAATACCGGCACATCATGGCACCTGCGCCTGAGCCGATGATGAATTCGTTGCCGGGATCATCGCCGCCCCCCTTGAAGACGGCCCCGTGCATGGCCGCCAGAATGTCGCCCTCGAACGCGCCGGCAGCAGCCGTGGAAACGGCCGCGGTCCAAGCGTCATCGGCAAGTTCGGCGGCGCGGCGGACATAGTCGATCTCAGCCGGCGATTTGGTGTTCCTGAGCCAGGTGACGAGATCGGACGCGTCGGTGAGGCGCGCAAATTCAGTGAGGCCACGGTCGAGTAATTTGCCATTGGCGGCCGTCAAGCCATAGGCATCGTACTCGACGCCGAGGCGAGATCCGCGCAAGCCCATGTCCTGCAACAGCAGCTTCAGGTCGGCAACGGGTGAGGCGCCGTCGCGATCGAGCCAGACCCTGATATCGCGCACATCGGACGTGAACTTGGCCTGCCTGAGGTCCGGCGCTCGCGTGATCAGCGCCGTAGTCCCGTCAGCTGTCATCACCAGGCATTGAAAGAACACGTAGCCGAAGCTGTCGTAGCCGGTCAGATAATACATACTCTCTTGGCGGAACATCAGCAGTGCGTCGAGACCGCGAGCCTTCATGGCCGCAGACGCGGCGGCACGGCGGGACTGCATCTCTTGCGTTGAGAAGTGGATGGGCATGATGATCCTGCGCTGATGGCCAGCTCAACCATAGCGGTCGCATCGCTCGGACGCCATGACATGCAAGCAAAGACTGGCCTGCAAGCAAAGACTGGCCTGCAAGCAAAGACTGGCCTCCAAGCAAAGACTGGCCTCCAAGCAAAGACTGGGGCAGCCGCCCCGAATCATCGCGTGCATTTTTCGTTGCGATTTCCTCTGGCGCACCGGCTCGACAGCGATATACTCGTCTCATGCTGCGTTCACCGTCAACTGTACGGATTCGTTCAGCGCGCCCGACCGATGCGCGCGATCTGGCTGTGGTTTTCAAAGACAGTTGGACACTCGCCTACACCGCCGTATTGCCATCCGAGGCGCTGACTCAGCTGTTGTCCAAGCGCGAAATCAGTTGGTGGACGCAGTCGTTGCGCAGCACCGATCCGTTGCTGGTTCTCGAAGTCGGGGGCGTCGTCGCAGGCTACGCGACGGCGGGCCGCTCTCGCTCGCGTGGCAAATACCAGGGTGAAATCTACGAATTGTACCTCGCACCGGTGTATCAGGGCCTTGGCTTTGGCGAGCATCTGTTCGAGGCCTGCCGGCATCGCTTGGATGAGCGCGGGCTCAAAGGCATGGTCGTGTGGGCCCTCGTCGACAACGCGCAAGCCTGCCACTTCTACTGGCGCCGCGGCGGCCGACCGGTCGCGAGCATCACAGAGACCTTCGGCCGTACGCGGCTCGAGAAGGTCGCGTTCGGTTGGCCGTGACGACCATTAGCCACGTCCAGATCATCCCGACAATCGCCGTGCGCGACAGGAGACACCGTTGCCAGCCATTCCTCATGTGAAAGTTCAGGACGCGTCGATCCCGGCCATCGGCCTCGGTACATGGCCGTTGAAGGGCGAGGAATGTGAGACAGCTGTCGTCACGGCTCTCGGGTGTGGATACCGGCACATCGACACGGCCGCCATGTACGGCAACGAAGCGGAGGTCGGGCGAGGACTGAAAGCTTCACCCGTCTCGCGCGCGGATATTTGGGTGACGACCAAGGTCTGGGCCGACGATATCGGCGCTGGCGACCTCGAGCGTTCGGCCGAAAAAAGTCTGAAGGCGCTGAACCTCGACCAGGTCGATCTGCTGCTGATCCATTGGCCCAATCCGGCCATTCCGTTGCGGGATAGCATCGCGGCGCTGTGCTCAGCCAAGCGCCGCGGCTTGACCAGGCATATCGGTATTTCAAATTTTCCGAGCGCTCTGATGCGCGACGCGGCCAAGCTCACGACCGAGCCGATCGTCACCAATCAGATCGAATACCACCCGCACCTCGATCAGCGCAAAGTGTTGGCCGAGGCCGAAAAATTGGGGATGTCGGTGACAGCGTATTGCCCGCTCGGTCGCGGCAGCATCGGCGGGGTTTTGTCGGAACCGGTTGTGACGGCCATCGCCGAGCGTCACGGTAAAACGCCAGCACAGGTGGTGCTGCGCTGGCATCTGCAGCAACCCGGCGTGGTCACGGTTCCCAAATCGGCGACGCCGTCACGCATTGTCGAGAATTTGCAGGTGGTCGGGTTCACGCTCGATGGCGAGGAGATGGCGAAGTTGTCGTCGCTCGCGCGAGCCGATGGCCGCATCGTCAAACCGGCCGTGCAGCCGAAGTGGGATTGACGACGTCGCAGCGCACACTCATGTGCTGGCCAGATACACCCGATCCTGCAGAGTTCACATGACCGACACCACACCGATACTCGCCACGCCTGATCACGCTCACGACGCCCACGCGCACGAGGACCACGCTCACGAAGGCCACGCTCACGAGGGCCATGTGCACGACGATAACTGCGGCCATCATCACCACGCTCCCTTCTCGACCCTGCGTCGCACCGGCCGTACCGACACCGGTGTTCTGGCTCACGACCCGGTGGGTGACGTTGAGGTTGTTATCGAAGTGAACATCCTCGGAGCGTCCCAGCGAGTCGCGCTGGCGCA
>JANOAW010000576.1:0-8687 GCA_031411355.1 Hyphomicrobiaceae bacterium
GGTGCTCGGCGATGCGCTTGACCATAGCCGGTTGGGACGGCGCGTCGAACGGCGTCAACGTGAAGCGCACATGCTCGCGCACGATGTCGAGAGGTTCGCGATCGATCCACGGCACTTCCATGCGAATGCCCCGCCAGAACTTCGCGAACCGCCACATGTACGCCGGCATCCACGTCACACCGCTCTCGATCAGTACGGCCTTGAGCTTCGGAAACTTGACGAACACGCCTTCGCTCAACAGCGACCCGAGTTGCGTGTGGAAGCCCGCAGCCTGAGCCGCATAGTCCTCGATGTAGTGACTAGGCCAGCCCGACCCGGTGACCGCATGATGATAGCTCGACCCCGCGTGAATACCGATGGCAAACCCGTGCCGCTCGGCCGCCTCGTGGATCGGCCAATAGCGCACGTTGCCGAGCGGGGCTTCACCCATCGCGAGCAGCAGCACCTGGACGAAACGTTTGTCACCGGCCCGCCGCTCGATTTCGGCAGCGGCCAAAGCCGGGTCCTGCGGGGCCACGACAATCGACGCGCGCAGACGCGAATCCTTGTCGAGCCATTCAGCCACCAGCCAATCATTGGCCGCGCGCGCGAACGCTGCCGCGAGCCGTGCGTCTCGAAACGATTGCACCGGGAACAGGCAGTTCAGGATCGCATGCTTGAGACCATAACGATCGAGTAACGCATGAGCGAGCGCGTCCGCCGTTGCATCCGCGCGCGGCGTTGCGGCACGCCAATCGGACCTGATTGTCAGCGGCGCCTGCGGCGGGTAGGCGATCGTCTCCCAACTCTCGATACCACGCACCAGCACCGTTTCGCGCCAGTACGCGTCCATGAACGGCGCCAGTTGCGCCGGCGTCGGATTGAGAGGGTGCACGTCGCAATCGACTGCACCGGCAAGCAGCCCAGCTGTCGATCCACGCTGCATTCGAACTCCCGACAAACCAGCCCTGCCTCGACGCCGATCACCGACGGCGTTCATACCGCCTCAGTCCGCCCCATCACCGGCCATTGACCGGCAACGCGTCCAGCCACCTCAGTCTCAGAGTTCGAGCACGAAGCGCTGCGGATCTTCCAGGCATTCCTTGACCCGCACCAGGAACGTCACGGCGTCCTTGCCGTCGACGATACGGTGGTCGTAGCTCAACGCCAGATACATCATCGGACGCGCCACGATCTGGCCGTTGCGCACGACGGGGCGTTCCTCGATACGGTGCATGCCGAGAATGCCCGACTGCGGCGCGTTCAAGATCGGCGACGACATAAGCGATCCGTACACGCCGCCATTGGAGATCGTGAAGGTTCCGCCCTGCATCTCTTCGATCGCGAGTTTGCCGTCACGTGCCTTCTTGCCAAAGCCCGCGATGGTCTTCTCGATCTCGGCGAGGTTCATGTGGTCGGCGTCCCGGATGACCGGCACGACCAGGCCTTTGTCGGTGCCGACAGCGACTCCCATATGATAATAGTGCTTGTAGATGATGTCCTGGCCATCAATCTCGGCGTTGACGGCGGGCACTTCGCGTAGCGCCTGTAGGCAGGCTTTGACGAAAAAGCCCATGAAACCGAGTTTGGTGCCGTGGCGCTTTTCGAACAACTCTTTGTAGTCGTTACGCAGCTTCATAACTGCGCTCATGTCGACGTCATTGTAAGTCGTCAGCATCGCAGCTGTATTCTGAGCGTCTTTCAGCCGCCGTGCGATGGTCAAGCGCAGCCGCGACATTTTCTGGCGATCTTCACGCTGCGCGTCGGTGGCGTTGGAGGGCGCGCGTAAGGCCATCGGTCCAGTCGCTGTCGGCACCATGGCAGTATACGCGGCAGGCGCGGGTGCGGCCGGGGGCGATGCGGCCCGCACAGATGCAGCAACGGCGTCCTCTTTCAACACTTGCCCGCGCTTGCCGGAACCGGCGACGTCGGCGCCGTCGATGCCTTTCTCTTCAAGGATTTTGCGAGCGGCCGGAGCCGGCGGCATGACCGTGCCGGCGCGCGCGGCGACCGGCACGGCCGTTGCGACGGGCGGCGGCGTGGCCGGCTTCGATGCTGTGCCGGCGGGCGCGGCAGCGCCGGCTCCCTCTTTGATTAAGGCGAGCAACGCGCCGATCGTCAACGTGGCGCCACTCTCGGCTTTGATCTCCGACAAGACACCCGCGACCGGCGACGGCAGTTCCTGCGTCGCTTTGTCGGTTTCGAGTTCGACCAGGGCATCATCGACACGAACGGTTTCACCTACTTTTTTCAACCATTTGCCGACGGTCACTTCAGCGATGCTTTCGCCGAGCGCCGGCACCTTGATCTCGATCGTCATGACATTCCTTGGCCTTGACCACACCCGATTTGCGCGGCTTCTAGCACTGCCGTGGGCCAAGACATACGGGTACGAAGTAAGTACGCTGTGCGCCGTCGAGGCAATCCTGCACGAATGCCGCGCATGTCGGTTCTGATCAGCGCGTGCATCGTTCTTTCCGATGCAGCCCTCACGTCACCGTGAGGTGTCGCGTTTCCTTGGTCGTCGCGCCTTTTTCATCGACCCACGTGAACACCAATTCGCCTGTTTCCGTCGCAACCGTCGTGAACGCCACGTAAGGATTGGCGGCGGTGCCCGGCTGCATGTCGCATTTGAAGATTTCGGTGCCGGCATAGTGCACCGTGAACGTCTCGATGATGTCGCGCGGAACGGCACGGCCTTCATTGTCGCGCCGGTATCCGGGCTCCATCGCATGCTGAACGAGCGTCTTGATTTCGATCACGTCGCCCTTTTTAGCGCTCGCGGGCAGGACGATGCGGGTCGGCAGCTTGGCCATGATACGGGCCTCATTCACGTGTGGTTCCAAGCGCAGAGCTTAACACATGTTTTTAGCTGTGCGCGAATTTCGCTCGACGGCTGGATTAGGCGCGCTGCGCGGCGCAGATAAGTTGACCAAAGGGAGATGCAGATGACTGCGACCAAGGCGACCGCCGAGACGGCAAAAGACAAGGCGGCCGACGTGCATCAGCGGCTGAAATCCGACAAAGACAGCCGCGATCGCTGGATCGGCGTCTATATCGGCGTCATCGCGGCATTCATGGCCGTGTGCACGATGCTGGGCAACAATGCCACCAAGGACGCCAATCGTTACAACATCGAAGCCAACAACAACTGGAATTTCTTTCAGGCCAAGAACTTGCGGCGGCAAGTCGTGCGCCTGCACGTCGATCAGTTGGAGATGGATCTGGCATCCAATACGGCGCTGTCGGACAGTGTCCGCAGCGCCTACAAGAAGCGCATCGACGACTACAAGGTTCTGGACAAGCGTCTGTCATCCGACCCCGAGAAAAACGAAGGTCTCGACGAACTGTTCGCCAAAGGCAAAGCGCTCGAGGCGCAGCGAGACGAGGCGTTCGCCAAGGATCCGTATTTCGATTGGGCACAGGCTTTGTTGCAGATCGCCATCGTGCTGGCGTCGGTATGCCTGATCACGGGCGCGGTGTGGTTGGCCTATGCCAGCGGGGTTCTGGCGGCATGGGGCATCCTGATGATGGCGAACGGAAAGTTCATGCTCGTCGCGCTGCCGTTCATCAACTGAGGGGTGGGCGCTGGTCTGGATGCGGCGGAGGCTTGGTTGCATACTGTTGGGCGATGAGCAGGCCTTTGGATACACGAATGAGCCCGACGGCTGCGAGTGGCGTCACGACACCCCACGCCAAAATGTGGAACCAGACCGGTGCGCCAAACTTGAATTCAGCGATCAGCGCGCCACCGAGTACGGCGGCACCGAGAATGAAAATCGCAAAAATTGCCGGACCATCTCCGGCATCGGCAAAGCCAAAATCCAGCGCGCAAACACTGCAGCGATCACGCACGACGATGAGGTTTTGAAACAGATGCCCGACGCCGCACCTCGGGCATCGCCCTTTGAGGCCTGCCTCGCCGACGGACGGTGGTCGTGTCGTCACGGCAGCACCCTCATCGACAGCGCCAAACCCCGGCGTGGAACCGGTGTCCGACGGTTTGCCGGACACCGATCGCAGATCAATTCAGGGCTTCTTTCAAGCCCTTGGCGGGCGTGAACTTGGCCACGTTGGCCGCCGGGATCTTCAACGGCGCCTTGGTCAGCGGGTTGATCCCGTCGCGGGCCGCCCGTTTCGTCACCTTGAAGGTACCGAAGTCCGGCAGGCGCACGTCCTCGCCTTTTTTCATCGACGACTTGATGTGGTCGAACATGGTGTCCACCGCGACTTTAGCGTTGTCTTTGGTGATCGAGCACGCGGACGCAACGGCGTCGATCAGATCTTGCTTCGTCATGGATTACTCCAAATGTGAACGGTCGAGTGACGCGGACGCGCTCACGCGTCCCACTCGGTGTCGGCTCGCCTTGAGGGCGAAGTCGATCGGGTCGCGCCGCAGCCGTGACAGGTCCGCGCGAGACGACGGGCTATGACGACCTATTTCCGCCGACGTCAAGCCTGGACCGGCCGGAAACGCCCGTCATCCCGGGCATTTCGCCACAAGATACCGTGCTCGGACAATTGCTTACGCTTTCGCAATCTACATACAAAAAACCCGGCTGCGTCAGGCGACGCGCCGGGTGCTGTTCATCAACAGAACGATTGCAACCGTCATTCCTCGCCGGCGGCTGTCGAGGGCTTGGCGCGGCGCGACGTCAGCGGGCGATAGTAGGTCCGCTTGGGTCGTTCGACCGCTGCGTCCGATGGTGCATACGAGGTCGATGCCATCGCCGACGACGAATATTTGTTCCAGGTGACCGTGACTTTGGCCCCTTGACGGACGCGGGGATAGAGGTCGAGCACATCCTGATTGTACATCCGCACGCAGCCCTTCGAGGCGGCAGAACCGATCGTCCAGGGCGCGTCGGTGCCATGAATACGATACATGCTCGAGCCGAGATAGAGTGCCCGCACACCAAGCGGATTGAGCGGATGACCACCGGGCACCCACATCGGCAGGCGCGGATTTTCAGCCCGCATGGTCGGGGTCGGCGTCCAGCTCGGATTTTCGCGCTTTTGCGTGACGCTGGTGACGCCCTGCCAGCGGCTCTGTTCGCGCGGGATGGCGATCGGATAGCTGATGGCTTGGCCGGGCGACGTGACGTAGTAGAGCCGGCGATCACCGAAGCTGACAATGATTTCGCCCGGCGTACCGCCGCGGAACGACACCGTCTGCTTACCGCTTCCGCCCGACGTTTCGCTGCCACCCCAATCGAAGAACAGGCCCTGCGCCTGTACTGGCGTCGCAATGAAAGCCGCAGCGGCGATCAGCGACGTCGCCAACAAAGTTCTGAAGGCCATCGTATGCTCCTCGTGACCGGGGCGCGGCTCGACGTGGCATCGCGCGACGTGGAACGTCTTAGCGCCGTACGGTTAATCGACGGTTTCCGTCTGTCGCAATCGATGCCATCGGAGCACTCGACACGATCCAGCTGGTGCATACATGCCATTTCTGAACACTGTTACGCAAGAACTCTTGAGGGTGAGCGAAACAGAGGAGTGCAAATCCGGTGATTTAGATGCGGCTCTGTGCATTTTGAGCAACAAAGCGTCGTGTTTTCAACCGACGGCGCGCCACGTGCCATCAGGGTTTCTGCACGCAGTGCCGCGCATCGCCTGCGGGCGATTGTCGATATAGATTGTGTGCGTATAATCCCGGCAGTCAGTGTCGCCGCGCCGGTACGGCTCCATCGGCACAACATCGCCGTATCGACCGTTGTCCGGATTGCGCCAGCGATAGGGTTGGCGGGACGGGCCGCGCTCGAACGCTTCGAATTCCGCCTTCTGCGCCAGCATCCTATCGCGCTGGTCGAGTTGTCGCCCGATATCGTGCCCGATGATACCGCCGATGAAAGCGCCGGCGACCGTGCCGAGGATTTTGCCGTCGCCTTTGCCGAATTGGTTGCCGATCACGCCACCGATCACGGCGCCCGAACCGAGGCCGACGTCAGCCTTGTTGGGTCCATTTGGCCCGCACGCCGCTAACGACCCACCGACCAGAGCAACGACCACCAAACAGCGCATGCATCCCCCACACGTATCGCCGCCCAAGGCAGCGCCCGGCGACGAACCAACACGGTTTGCCCCGACTGCACTTAACCCGACTGCACTCGACCCGACTAAACAAAGTTCACCGGGTCGGTATCGTCGATGCACGGCGTTATTTGGCTCGCAACGAGGCGAAACTTGGGCATCGCGGCGCTTTCCACAACGACCTTGCGGTAACGCCGATTTCGACCCCATAAAGCCACAGGGCGCCCATGCGCATCGAGGCAACATGACGCTGTCTGACGCGACCTTCGAATTGACCCTGGCGCTCGCCGATGACGCGTTGGTTCTCGCCCACCGACTGTCGGAGTGGAGCGGTCAGGCGCCGACCTTGGAAGAGGATATCGCCCTGTCCAATTTAGGCCTCGATCTGATCGGGCAGGCCAGAGCCTTTTACACCTACGCCGCAGAACTCGAGGGCAAGAACCGCGACGAAGACGATTTCGCCTATTTTCGAGAGGCGGGCGAGTTCCGCAACTGTCTGCTGGTCGAGCACCCCAACGGTGATTTTGCCGTCACGATCATGCGCCAATTCTTGTTCGCCACCTTTTCGCGCGCCTATTACGACGCCCTGAGCCGATCGGCCCAGCCGCGCCTGGCCGACGTCGCGGCCAAAGCTGTGAAGGAAATGACCTACCACGTTCGCCATGCCGGCGAATGGGTCGTGCGCCTCGGCGACGGCACAGCGCAAAGTCGCCAGAAGATTTCGTCGGCCCTGGATGACGTGTGGCCCTATGTCGGCGAACTGTTTATCCCCGCGCTGTCGGAAAGTGTGCTGATCCGCGCCGGCATCGCTCCTGACCGCGCAACCCTACGGCCGAACTGGAACGACGTTGTCGATCGCGTCCTCACGCAAGCGACGCTCTCCCGCCCACGAGACGGCCACATGCAGACGGGTGGCCGCATCGGGCGGCACACGGAACACCTTGGCCACATGTTGGCTCAGATGCAGGCCCTGGCACGCGCACATCCGAACGCGACGTGGTGACGAATTGCTAGCCCTCAGACGTTGACGATCCGAGCGGCCGTTCGCTCCTGCACATCGGCCGCGGAAAACCCGCCGAAACATTCGACCAGCACGAACCCGTCAGGCGTGACATCGATGACGGCGATGTTGCTGTAGACGCGTGTCACGCACGCAGGCGCCGTCAACGGATAGGTGCACCGCGCCACCAACTTGGCGTCACCGGCTTTGGTCGTGTGATCCATCATGATCCAGATCCGCTTGGCGCCGGCCGCCAGATCCATGGCGCCACCGATGCCGGGTATCACCTCGCCCTCCGGCACACTCCAATTGGCCAGATCCCCCGCTTCAGAGACTTGATAGGCCCCAAGCACACACAGATCGAGATGCCGACCTCGGATCATCGCGAAACTGTCAGCATGATGGAACAGCGCCGCCCCCGCAGCCAGGGTGACGTGCTGTTTACCGGCGTTGACCAACCACGGATCGATGGCATCTTTCGCCGGGGCAGGGCCCATGCCGAGGATGCCATTTTCAGAGTGAAATAGCACTTCGCGATTCCCCGGCACGTGGTCGGCGACGAGAGTCGGCTGGCCGATACCGAGGTTGACGGCCCACCCGTCAGGAATATCCAGCGCAACGCGCTTCGCCATCTCGGTCGACGTCAGCGGTTTCGAATTTGAAAGCAGTGTCATGAGCGGTCCGTCGCAGCAGTGCGGCTATAAAACAGACGACTGCGCAGACGGCAATGTCCAGCCTATCGGTTGCCCCGTCCTACGCGCCCCGTCCTGCGCGCCCCGTCCTGCGCGCCCCGTCTCGCGCACCCCGTCTCGCGCACCCCGTCTCGCGCACCCCGTCTCGCGCACCCCGTCTCGCGCACCCCGTCTCGCGCACCGCGCCAATGGTCGCCGCGGTTGTCGTCGACGACTCAGTTGATCCGCCCAAGACCTCGACCGTGCCTCAGTTGCCCGAACTCGGCTGATTGTCGCCGCGGCCGAGGAAGCTGCTGACGTCGGTGCGATAATTGAACTCACCAAGGTGTTTGAATTCAAACCGGAGCATGAACGATTGATCGGGTTTGATGCCCTGCTCGGCATTGGTGATGCGGGTATCGGCATAGGTTGCCGTGAGCACGAAACACTCGTCTTGATACTTCAAGCCGAGCGAGTCCTGAATGGTCCGCTTGGCATCGAGATCGTAGCGAAGCGATCCGATCAGGCTCCAATAGTCGGTCAACTTCAGGCCGACATGCAGCTGAATTTCCTGCTGCGCAGTCGAAAACGCCGTCAGCGGATCGGCACTCGTATAGCTGTGTATGGCCTGACCAGAGATGGGCCCGAACGCACCTGACACAAGGGTGTCGACACGGCGCAACGTCCAATCCCTGTCATCGAAGCGGGCTTGAGAGACGAGCGAGAAGTTGCGCAGCGGTGAAACATACAGGCCCGCCACGTAATCCGACCGGTTCGTCTCCAATCCGCTGTTCGGATTGAAGGACGAAGGGAACGCCCCCGGCGTCGCCGTGGATGTCACGTCGCGGCCCGGATCGGCGAACACGTTGGTGCCGGCGAGATGGAAGCTTTGGCCGAACACGGCTCGGGCATGAAAACCATTGTTCGCTTGAAACGAGTATTGCACGCCGGTATTCAGCCGCGTACCTGTGTCGACACGGTCGTATCCGGACGTCTTCGACACG
>JANOAW010000577.1:0-2945 GCA_031411355.1 Hyphomicrobiaceae bacterium
CCCCGGCATCCAGGGTGGCCAGTTCGACGCCGAGTTTCGGGGCCGCACACCCAAGGAGCGTGATCAACTCGTCGAGGCCATGAAGGACAAAGTGCAAGTCCTGGAAGGGCCATGGACCACATCGCTGCTGCTGGTCTTCAACACGCAGAAAAAGCCATTCGACGATGTGCGTGTGCGTCGCGCGCTGACCATGGCGATCGACCGCTGGGGTGGCTCGGCGCCATTGTCCAAGATCTCGTTTCTGAAATACGTCGGCGGCTTGTCGCGCACCGGCTCCGAGTTTGCCATGCCGCCCGAGGAGCTCGAGAAGCTGCCCGGCTACGGCAAGGATATTGCCAAGTCGCGTGACGAGGCGAAGAAACTGCTCGCGGACGCAGGCGTGGCCAATCTCAAGATCAACTTCGTCAATCGCAACATCCCCGAGCCCTATACGCCCGGCGGTATCTATGTCGTCGACCAGTGGAAACGCATCGGTGTCGAAACCAACCACCAGCAACTTGAAACCAAGCTTTATTTCGACGCGCAGGCCCAGGGCAATTTCGACGTCACGATGGAATTCATCGCCGATTATGTCGACGACCCCTCGATTCATTTCCAAAAGGTCGTCAGCAAAGCCAAGTCTCCGTCGGCCCTGCCAGGCCATCAGGATAAGCGCGTTGACGAGCTCTATGATCTCCAGGCCGGCACGGTCGATCCCGTGGCACGCCGCAAGATCGTCCACGAATTGGAGCGCCATGTCCTCGATCAGGCCTACGCCGGCATGCTCTATTGGTGGCAGCGTTCAATCGTGATTCATTCAAAGATCAAGGGCTGGGAGCTGCATGCGGCCCACTTCACCGGCCAGGATCTTCAGAACGTCTGGCTCGACCAGTGACGGCCGCAATGGCTTGATGACCCGACCGGACATTGGTTGCGACGCCGGTGTCTATCGGATCTCCCTTCGAACGCGTGTATCGGTGAGGTCCGCCGCGCGTTCGATTTCAGGGAGCAGGTGAATGCCGATCGTGGAAGGCCTGACGCTCCGACCCGGTGTGACGCTCTATTTCGTCCGCCACGGCGAAACCGACTGGAACGCGACCCAGCGCTATCAAGGCCAGACCGATATTCCCTTGAACGACAAGGGACGCGGCCAGGCGGCACGCAATGGTCGCGCCTTGGCGGCGTATCTCGGCGCGCGCGCCAAAACCCTCGACTTTGTCGCCAGCCCCCTGTCGCGTGCCGTCGAGACCATGCAGATTTTGCGTCATGGGCTCGGACTGAGCGCGGACAGTTTTGTGCGCGACGATCGGCTGAAAGAGCAACATTTCGGCAATTGGGAGGGCGTCGTCTGGGGTGACCTGTTGACACTCGATCCTGAAGGTTTCGCCGCACGCGGTGCCGACACGTGGAATTGGGCACCGCGAGGCGGAGAAAATTATGCAGCCCTCCAAGCACGCGTCGAACCTTGGCTCGCGGGGCTCACCCGCGATACCGTCACCGTTGCGCACGGCAACGTCGGTCGCGTGATCCGGGGCCTTGTTCTGCAACTTGAAAAACAGGCGGCCACCAAACTGCCGGCCCCACAGGATCTCGTCCTGAAACTCGTCGACGTCACGTCGGCCTGGATTTAGCGCCATGCGGCTTGCCTTGTACCAGCCGGACATCCCCCAGAATACCGGCACGATCTTGCGTCTGGCAGCCTGTCTCGCGATCCCTGTCGACATCGTCATGCCCGCAGGCTTCGACCTCTCAGATCGCAACTTGCGTCGATCCGGCCTCGATTATCTCGACCACGTCGCACTGGCTCGGCATGCCGATTGGACGACGTTCGATGACACACGACGCGCCGCAAGCCGCCGTCTGGTCTTGCTCACCACCAAGGGGTCCGTCGCCCACGTCGATTTCGCTTTCGATGAAATGGATACTTTGCTGCTCGGACGTGAATCCGCAGGCGTTCCGGCACATGTCCACGATACCGCCGATGCCCACGTCCGCATTCCGATGCGCACCGGCCTGCGGTCACTGAACATCGCGGTTGCGGCAGCGCTCGTTCTCGGCGAAGCTTTGCGGCAGACCGGCGGTTTCGCAGCCTTCGCCTGACCACACCCGTCGAATGGACCCACCGATGACCGCAGTCGATTACACCGTAGACGGCACCACGTACGAGGGTTGGTTCTTGCCGGCGGGTCCGGCAGCCCCGCTCGTAATGATCGTGCACGCCTGGGGCGGACTTGGAGACGGCGAAAAACGCACGGCACAAAAAATTACTGAAGCGCTGGGATATGCCACGTTCGCCGTTGACGTTTATGGCAAGGGCCGGCGCGGCGGCTCACCAGAACAAAATCGGGCGCTGATGGACCCGCTGCTCGCCGATCGCGCGCAGTTGCAAACGCGACTGGCCGCCGGCCTTGCGGTCGCAAAACGAACCGCCCGCACCGACGCGGCCGCAGCCATCGGCTATTGTTTCGGCGGTTTGTGCGTGCTCGACATGGCGCGTGCTGGACACCCGGTTGCTGGCGTCGTCTCGTTCCACGGCTTGTTCAGCACGGCGCCGAATATCCCCAAACCAAGGATCACAACCAAGGTGCTGATCGAGCACGGCTGGCAGGATCCGATGGCGACCCCGGAACACGTCCTCGCGCTCGCCACCGAGATGATCACGGCGGGTGCCGATTGGCGCTTGAATGCGCACGGCCGCGCGGTCCATGCCTTCACTTCGCCGGGCGCAGCCAACCGTGCCGGCGGCGCCGAATACGATGCGGCAGCCGATCGTCGGAGCTTTGCCTCACTGACCGATTTCCTGGCCGAATGCTTTTGAGGCTGTTAATCTCGTTGAATGAGGCGATCTGCGAGACCGGCGAGTGCGGCCGCGTCGACGTTGGCAAAGGCGACCCGAAGATATTGACTTTGGCCAGCTCCACCGAAGAAGGTACCGGGCAACGTCAGTATGCCCATTCGTTCGGCCA
>JANOAW010000578.1:0-4525 GCA_031411355.1 Hyphomicrobiaceae bacterium
CAGATCGCTGAGCCCCTCGGCCGAGGTAGCAGCGATCTGGCCCGCGTGCTGGCATTCATCGGTGCCAACGATCAGTTCTTCCTCAACGTCGCCATGGCCATGGGCAAAGCCATGACCGATCCAGCGCGCAACATCGCCCACTCCAGCGTGGTCACGGCCATGTGCCGCAACGGCACCGATTTCGGCATCCGCGTGTCCGGCACCGGCGATCGGTGGTTCACGGCACCCGTCGAGATGCCGCAAGGGCTGTATTTTCCAGGCTACAGCGCCGCTGACGCCAATCCGGACATGGGCGACAGTGCCATCGTCGAAACCATCGGTCTCGGCGGATTTGCCATGGGTGCCGCGCCGGCCGTGGTCGGCTTCATCGGCGCGGGTAACGCGTCGGACGCGGCTGTGTTCACGCGCACGATGGGCGAAATCTGCGTCGGCGAAAATGCCGAGTGGACCATTCCCGCCATGGACTACAAGGGCGTGCCGGTCGGCATCGACATTCGCCTGGTGGTCGAGACCGGCATCATGCCGACCATCAACACAGGCGTTGCGCACAAGAAGCCGGGCGTCGGCCAGGTCGGCGCCGGTATCGTACGTGCGCCGCGCGGCTGTTTCACGTCGGCGCTCGAGCATTTCGCCGACGTCGAGGGCGTGACTTGAGCCTGATCAATTGGCGCTGTCAGGCTGTGGCGGCGAGCGGGTTCGGACCATGAGCGTTCGGCCCGTCGACGCCGCGGATGCAGCCGATCACGACACATAAAACAATGGATAAAGCCATCAGTGCCAGTGCCGGCATACCGGAAACCCATCCCATTGCGTCTGAAATGATCCAGAAGCCAGAGACGGCCAGCCATGCGTAAGCGAACAGCGGTGGCCAGCCGATATCGTTGGTCCGCTTTACCGTCACGGCCAGAGCCGGATAAAGGCAGATGAGGGACACCACGGTCGTGCTCAGCGGCGTCGATTGAGCTGGTGCATCGCTGAACAGGTTTGGGTTCAAAAACCACTCACTGACCAATTGTGCCAAAAAGAGCGCACCTGTCGCCAGCCAGTAATAGAGGCGGTTCAGGCGACCGTGACGCGAGAGCAAGACATGAGAGACAGACATTTGGACCTCTTCTGATGGACGACCGCGCGTGTCTTATCTGACAAGTGCCGCCCGCGGTGTTTCAACCGGTACAGATCTGGCGCGCGTTATCTAATCTGTCCGTCATCACTTCTTGCCCGTCGACCCCGGACGGCTGACGGCGACGGCTGCCAGCCACGCCGGGACGTCGTCGGCCGCAAAGCTTTCAGCAACCAGCGATAGCGTGCTGACCAACGGGGCGCCGAAATCGATTTTTCCGCCGCTGCGATCAACCAGGACGCCGACACCGGCCGTCGTCGCGCCGACGCGATCAACGAGGGCCATGCACTCGCGAATGGAGCCACCTGTGGTCAGGACATCATCGACGATCAGCACCCGCATGCCGGCCGTGAGATGATCTGGGCGACGAACCATGCGTTGGCCGTCTGCGCCCTTCTCGCCGTAGGCGGCCGGCAGAGACAGCCGGCGGGCAACCTCGTAGGCGAGCACGATGCCGAGCGTGGTCGGGCCGAGCACGACGTCAGCCATTATGCCAGCCGCTGTGGCACGTTGCGCCAACGTTACTCCGAGGCGCGCGACATGGTGCGGCCAACGCATGACATCGAACTTTTCGAAATACGTGTCGGAATGGCGTCCACTGGTGAGCACGAAGTGGCCCGTCTTGAGCGCGCCGCAGGCCTTGAACAGCGCAAGTGTCTCGTCGTCGGTCATGGTCGGCCTCAAGCATTCGGCGGGTTGCGCCTCCGTAACGGCCGCGCCGGCTGGCATCAAGACTGGCTGGCAACAAGGCTGATTGGCATCAAGTCTGATTGGCATCGAGCGAGCCGACGCCTGTTCGGGCTCAGGGTGTCAGTTTGAATCGTCAACTCCCTCGAAGGAGGGGAAAACGCTGCGCTCGCGATGTATAGCATATCGTCCGCATGGTAGCTCAATCCCATGCCGTTTGTGGTGATCATCGCGGGACCGAATGGGGCTGGAAAGACCAGCTTCTCTGTCAACCTGCGCGCTGATCACACTGAAGTGCCGTTCATCAACGCTGACGAAATCGCGCGATCATTGCCTGACGATGTAACCGCTAGCGCTCGCGACATGCGGGCTGGCCGCCTCATGATCGAAGCCGTTAAAGTGCAACTCGCTGCTGGCGAGAGCTTCTTTCTCGAAACGACACTGGCAACTCGCCGCTACCTTCGGGAAATCCCCATTTGGCAGGCCGCGGGCTACGAGGTCGACCTCTACTACTTGAGGCTCCCCAGCGCAGATGACGCCGTTCGCCGGGTAGCCCGGCGCGTTGCTGCAAACGGCCACTCGTTCCCCGAGGCCGTCATCAGGCGCCGGTTCGAACGTAGCCTTGACCTGTTCGAGGTCTACAAGTTCTTGGTCGATACGTGCTATTTGGTAGACAGTATGGAGGGCGGATTCGAGGTCGTACTCGTCGGAGAGAAGCATGGCGAAGAGTAAGCCGACGCTGGCGGATGCGACCCGCGCGCTGGAAGCTACGGCTCGCGTCGCCACCAATGGTACAGCGGCGCAGCGGGCCGGTAGGGCAGAACCATCTGCAGAGCCTGATGCCCCGGACGAGCCGGGCACTGGCGATCGCCTTGTCATCTATCAGGGCAAGGGAGGAATTCGCGTTGAGCTGAGCTACTCAGGCGACACGATGTGGGCGTCGCAAAACCAAATGGCCGAACTTTTTGGCGTCACGCGCGCAAGCATCACGCGCCATTTGCAGAACATATACGCAGACGGTGAGCTAGACCAGGAAAGCACACGTACAGAATCTGTACTTGTGGGAGTGAACGGACAAAAATATCCTATACATCTCTTTAGCTTAGACGCTATCATCAGCGTCGGTTACCGGGTAAATTCAGTCCAGGGCACAATGTTTCGCCGCTGGGCCACCGACAAGCTCGTCCAGTATGCCGTCAAGGGCTTCGCAATCGACGACGATCGCCTCAAAGAGGCCAGCGGCAACACCTACTTCGCTGAGCTGCGCGAGCGGATTCGGGACATCCGCGCTTCTGAGGCCAACGCCTACGCAGAGTTGCGCACAATCTGCTCGCTCTGCGCCGACTACGATCCCGCCTCTCAAGCGGCCCGAAATTTCTACATGGGTGTGCAGAACATGCTGCTTTGGGGCGTCGCCTCCGCAACAGCACCAGAACTAGTTGTCGACCGTGCCGACGCCTCGCAGCCGAACATGGGCCTGACGTCCTGGAGGGGCACAGATATCGCGAAAGTAGACGTCACTGTTTCGAAGAACTATCTGGCCAACGCCGAAGTCGAAGAGCTGAACCGGTTGACCGGCATGGTGCTCGACTACTTCGAGGATCAGACATCACGCGAGAAGGCGGTATCTATGGCCGCGCTCGAGAGCAAGCTATCGGCTTTCCTGCGCTTCAACGAACGCCCGATTCTTCAAGACCTAGGCCGCGTTTCGCGCTCTGCTGCCGACGAGCACGCGAAGGCTGAGTATGAGAAGTTCGCCGAGGCGCGCCGCCTTAAGCGCCAGGATGAAGGCAAAGCTGCGATCTCCAAACTCAAGCAGCTGGTGAAAGCGTCAAAGCGCTCGCGTCGCTGACATCACGACCGCAACGCAGGTGGACAGTGTGCCGGATTGTCGTATCGCGCGTTGAACACCACCGTACGGGCTCAGGGTGTCGTGATCTTGCTGTTCTGCAGTTCTTCGATGAGGAGTTCGCGTTGGCGGGCTGCCGGTGACTTGCAGTAACGATCGCCTGCGGGCAGGCCGAGGCGCTGTTCGCAGCTCGTCTGTGCGTCGGCCCAGGACGACGGCAGATTTTTTTTGTAGCCACCTTTGAGCGTGATTTTGAGCGTGTGGACGTGATCAGGGTTGAAGCGCGCGGTCGGGGGGATGACCAGCGGCACGATGCGGAAGAAATGTTTCGTGCCCATGCTGGCGTCGATCGTCAGCTGAAACGACGTCGTCAGGGTCAAGGTGTTGAGCGAGAAATCCGGCGCGCCCTGATAGATGTTGTTGGCCTGCTCTTCGACCAGTTTGACAAGCAATTTCTTGATCGCGAGATAGTCGACCCGCTCCTCGGTGCCGTCGCCTTCGACGACACAGATCTGATTGTACTCGTCGGTCGCCGCCACTTTTTCGCTTTTTTGCTTGCCGGTCTCGATGCGCACTTGCGTCACGGCACCTTTGGCCTGGGCCACCGCCGCCCCGGTCGGTTTCTGCTGGGCGTTGATGGTTTTAAGCGCGGTCAAGATTTCTTTTTCGTCCGGAATTTTCTGGTCCATGCTGACGGCGACGACTACCGAATTGGTCGCTCTAGCGGCGACGGACAGGGAGGGGAAAGGATCGGTCGCGCTGCCGTTGGCGCGGAAATAATCCAACGGTCCAAGGCTCACCGAGTTGGCGATCTTGCTGTAGTTGATGCCGCCGGTATTGGTCGCCGACAAGGTGATCTCGACGGTGGC
>JANOAW010000579.1:0-2085 GCA_031411355.1 Hyphomicrobiaceae bacterium
ACAGGCTTGCAATGCCTCAGCACATCCCGCGGCAGGCAGTGGTAATCCCAAGCGAGTTCGATTACATCCAGCCGTACGGACTAGAACAAGTCTGGCTTTAGACCGTCTGGCTTTAGCAGTCTGGCTTTAGCAGTCTGGCTAAAACAGTCGTGCCTGATTGGTTGGGCCAGATCTTGGGCCATCGGAGAGTGTCGATGCGTGGTCGAGAACACGACGCCGGCGGCCGTTCGGCAAGCGATCTGGTAGATTTGGACCCGGCAGGTTTGGAACCGGCAAACTTGGAACCGGAGGCCTTCGATCCGGAGGCCGATCGCCTGCACGAGGAGTGCGGCGTATTCGGTGTGTTCGGACATCCTGAGGCCGCTGCCTTGACGGCTCTCGGACTGCACGCGCTCCAGCATCGTGGCCAGGAAGGCTGCGGCATCGTCACCTACGACGGCCACCAATTCAACCAGGAGCGACGGCTCGGCCTGGTCGGCGACAATCTCAACACGGCGGACGTGATCAAGCGGCTCAAGGGCTCGATCGCTATCGGCCACAACCGCTATTCGACCACCGGCGGCAACGTCCTGCACAACGTACAGCCGTTTTTCGCCGACATGGACACGGGCGGCGTCGCGCTCGCACACAATGGCAATTTGACCAACGGCCGCGCGCTGCGCAAGCAGTTAACTGCCGAGGGCGCCCTGTTCCACGCCACGTCCGACACCGAGGTCGTGTTGCATCTTATGAGCCGGTCGCGCAAACGCCGCATCGTCGAGCGCCTGATCGATGCGCTGTGGCAGATCGAGGGCGCGTATGCCCTTGTCTGTTTGACCAACGACATGCTGATCGGTGTGCGCGATCCCGTGGGCATCCGGCCATTGATGCTCGGCAAGCTGCCCGGCGGGGGCTATGTCCTTGCGTCCGAAACGTGCGCGCTCGACATCGTCAACGCCGAATTCGTACGTGAGATCGAGAACGGCGAAGTGGTCGTGATCACAGCCGAGGGCGTCGCCAGCCATCGCCCCTTCCCCAAGCGCCCGGCACGTCCCTGTGTGTTTGAATACGTATACTTCTCGCGGCCCGATTCGGTTCTCGGCGGGCGACAAGTGTACAATGTCCGTCGCGCCATGGGCGCCGAACTCGCGCGCGAAATGCCCGTCGATGCCGACGTCGTGGTGCCGATCCCGGACTCGGGCGTGCCGGCTGCCATCGGCTATTCGGCCGCGAGCAAGATCCCGTTCGAACTCGGCATCATCCGCAATCACTACGTCGGGCGCACGTTCATCGAGCCGGAACAGCGCATTCGTCAGCTGGGCGTGAAGCTCAAGCATTCCGCCAATCGCGCCATCGTGCGTGGCGCGCGAATCGTGTTGATCGATGATTCCGTGGTCCGCGGCACGACCTCCAAAAAAATCGTGCAGATGATGTTCGAAGCCGGCGCCCGCGAAGTGCATATGCGCATTTCGTCGCCGCCGATCAGATATCCCGATTTCTACGGTATCGACACACCGCTGGTGAAGGACCTGCTGGCCGCCAACATGAGCATCGACGAGATGCGCGACTACGTCGGCGCCACCAGCCTGGCGTTCCTGTCCGTCGACGGGTTGTACCGCGCGCTCGGGTTCGATGGGCGCGACGACCGCTTGCCCGCGTTCACGGATCATTGTTTCACCGGCGATTATCCGACCGGCCTCACCGACATCGAAGGCGCAAGCAATGGCCATCAGATGTCGTTGCTGGCGGAAGTCCGATGAGCCACCGAACCTGAACACGCCAAATCACAGTTTCGACGCAAACCACCGTTAGCGGCGACTTGGGGTTTGACGTCTTCAGTTGTCGCGTTGGGGAGACTAGATCTCATGCCTTTCGTCGCCCGCACGGTGCTCGCCGTCGCAGCTCTGTGGATCACTCAGCCGACAGCTGCATTGGCGGAGGGGGAGTGGCCGGCACGCGTCGCGGCTGGGTTCGAGGTCGAGTTCTCGGGCGTCTCAATCGGAACCTTCGATTTTGCATCATCGACCAATGGCAACACGTATGTGCTCAACGGCACGGGTAAACTGTCGCTCCTTTTCGGCGCTTTGAAGTGGAACGGCACGGCCG
>JANOAW010000580.1:0-1982 GCA_031411355.1 Hyphomicrobiaceae bacterium
GTTCACCTGCGATCAGCATCCCAACCCCTACGACTGCAACAAGTACTTGATCGCCTATGTGCCGCTTTTCGACGACTACGGCCTAGTTCTGCACGATATGGAGGCAAGGGTCCGGATCGAGTTTTGCCCGTGGTGCGGCACCAAACTGCCACCGAGCCGGCAACGGGAATACTTTGAAACTCTCGAGCAGCTGGGCTTTCGTGATGCGCTCTATACCGACAGCGACCTGCCGGTGGAGCAGAGACCGGGCATTCCCGCTGATTTCAGAAGTGACCTGTGGTGGCGCAAGCGACCAAAGAAAGGCGACACGTGATGCCCTTGAAAATCTCCCGCGCCGCCTACGCAGGTATGTTCGGCCCGACCGTTGGCGACAAAGTGCGACTCGCGGATACGGAGCTGTTCATCGAGGTCGAGAAGGACTTCACCACCTACGGCGAGGAAGTGAAATTCGGCGGCGGCAAAGTCATTCGCGACGGCATGGGCCAGAGCCAGGTCACCAATCGGGACGGCGCGGTCGACACCGTGATCACCAACGCGTTGATCCTCGACGCCATCACCGGCATCGTCAAAGCCGACATCGGCATCGTGCGCGGTCGGATTTTTAGAATCGGCAAAGCCGGCAATCCCGACATACAACCCGACGTCGACATCATCGTTGGGCCGGGCACCGACGTGATCGCGGGTGAAGGCAAGATCGTCACAGCCGGCGGCTTCGACAGTCATATTCATTTCATCTGCCCACAGCAGATCGACGACGCGTTGATGGCGGGCATGACGACGCTGCTCGGCGGCGGCACCGGGCCATCTCACGGTACGTTTGCGACCACATGCACGCCCGGGCCCTGGCACATCGAGATGATGCTGCGGGCGTTCGACGAATTCCCGATCAATGTCGGCATTGCCTGCAAGGGCAACGCGTCGTTGGCAGCCCCGCTGGTCGAAATGCTCGATGCCGGCGCGTGCGCCATGAAGCTGCACGAGGACTGGGGCACGACGCCGGCTGCCATCGACAACTGTCTGTCTGTTGCCGACGCCTACGATGTACAGGTCATGCTGCACTCCGACACGCTCAATGAATCGGGCTTCGTCGAAGATACGATCGGTGCGTTCAAAGGGCGTACCATTCATGCCTTCCACACCGAGGGTGCGGGCGGCGGGCATGCGCCCGACATCATGAAAGTGGCGAGCCTGCCGAACGTGCTGCCATCCTCGACCAATCCGACGCGCCCGTTCACGGTCAACACGCTGGATGAGCACCTGGACATGCTCATGGTCTGCCACCACCTGGACAGTTCGATCCCTGAGGATCTGGCGTTTGCGGAAAGTCGCATCCGCAAGGAGACCATCGCAGCTGAGGATATTCTACACGATCTCGGCGCGCTCTCGATGATGAGCAGTGACAGTCAAGCCATGGGCCGCATCGGCGAAGTCGTGATCCGCACATGGCAAACAGCGCACAAGATGAAAGTGCAGCGCGGCGCACTCGCGGAGGACAAGGGCACGGGCAACGACAATTTCCGCGCCAAACGATACGTGGCGAAATACACGATCAATCCGGCTATCGCGCACGGCGTGTCGAAGCACGTCGGGTCGGTCAGTGTCGGCAAGCTCGCTGATCTCGTCGTCTGGTCACCGGCCTTTTTCGGCGTGAAACCGGATTGCGTCATCAAGGGCGGCATGATCGTTGCGGCGCCTATGGGCGATCCGAACGCGTCGATCCCGACACCGCAACCCGTGCATTATCGGCCGATGTTCGGCGCATTCGGAGGAGCCGTGGCGGCGACGTCGCTTATTTTTGGTTCGCAAGTCGCCGTGCAACGAGGCGTCGCCGAACGCTACGGCATGAAGAAACAAATGGTGGCGGTGGAGAACGTGCGTGGGGGTATTTCCAAGAAGAGCATGATCCTCAACGACGCGACACCTGACATTCAAATCGATCCCGAAACCTACGAAGTGCGCGCCGACGGTGAGCTGCTCGTGTG
>JANOAW010000581.1:0-4482 GCA_031411355.1 Hyphomicrobiaceae bacterium
CGAGCTTGAGCGGCACCACGAGACCCGACAGGAAAAACAGATAGACAACCGTATCGCCTCGAAACGCGTAACGGGCGATGGCATAGGCAGCACACGTCCCCGTCGCCAGAATACAGGCGATCGAAGAGGTCGTCACGAACAGCGAATTGGCGAGATAACGCGGGAAATTGGTTTCTCGCCAGATAGTGTCGAAATTTTTCAGGTCGAACGCTTGTGGCAGTGCGAATGGACTACCGTAGATTTCCGCATTGCCCTTGAACCCGGCGAATACCATCACAACGATCGGATACAGCATCAGCAGCGTGTTGAACCACAGCAGCGCATGAATCGCTGCCACCTGCATGCGGCTCATGTGCTGTCGTTCCGCGGTCATGGCATCCCCTCCTGCCTGACGACGACTAGGCGCTTCCACGATAGCGCGGACCGGCGTTTGCGGGAATGGCCGACTGTTCCTGTCGATGCGGCTGATCCAGCGACGTGTTCATCGATTATTCAGGCAGGACGCGCTTTTCTGCCATGTAGCATCTTGATGGGGCCATGATGCTGGACAGCTCAACTATCGGAGAGACCCATGTCTGGAAAGTTGCTTGCGATACCACTCGCTCTCGGCCTGATGGGCGTAGTGGCGACGGCTGACGCCTCCCCGGCTAGCATGCCGGGCGCTGCGGCGCTTCTGAAGGCCGATGCCGAGGCGGCTAGCCCGCTCGAAAAAGTGCACTGGACACGGTGTTGGAGTGACTGGGGCTACACCCGGTGCTGGCGACCCGCTCCACGCGTTTACTCGTTCTACGTTCGCCCCCGCCCCTACTTCTACAATTACTATGGCTGGGGACCTCGTCGTTGGTACTGACAAACACGGTCAAACACGGTCGACACGCGACTGAAACCACCGCCCCCGCTCGTTCTCGAGCGGGGTTATTTTTTTGAATGGGGCTTGCCACTTGCCCAACTGCCCCATTTCCGGACGAGCGACCGCGGGCTATGACGTTTGCGTCAGCCTGCGATTCCCCCGGTGGAGGCAACTCGAATGTCGGACCTGAACCCACTCGACCCGATTCCGTCACCTCCGCGCACGCGTTATGTCGGCAACATGTTTTCGCTGCGCGCGGCAGCGCCCATCCAGGACATGATGGCGTTCGCCAAGGAACTCGGGCCGATCTACTGGCTCGACATGATGGGCAAACCCATCGTCGTCGTCTCAGGGGCTGATCTGGTCGAAGAATTGTCGGACGAGACACGTTTCGACAAAGCGGTGCGGGGCGCCCTGCGCCGCATTCGCGCGTTCGCCGGTGACGGATTGTTCACAGCCTACACGGACGAGCCCAACTGGTCCAAAGCGCACAACATCCTGCTGCCGAACTTCTCGCAGAAAGCCATGCTCGGCTATCACCCCATGATGGTCGATGTGGCGACCCAGATGGTCGAGAAATGGGGTCGCCTCAACGGCGACGACGAGATCGACGTCGTGCACGACATGACGGCCATGACCCTCGACACCATCGGGCTCGCCGGTTTCGACTATCGCTTCAACAGCTTTTATCGACGCGACAACCACCCCTTCGTCGAGGCGATGGTGCGGGCGCTCGATGCCACGATGCGGACGCGCGGGCTGCCGCTCGAGGATATCATCCGCAAAGATCGCGAGATGAAACTCAAATCTGACATCCGCTACATGAACAAGGTGGTCGACCGGATCATCCAGGAGCGGCGCGCGCATCCGGAGCTGGCGAAAGACAAGAAAGATCTGCTCTCGTACATGATCTCCGGCGTCGACAAAAAGACCGGTGAGCGGCTCGACGACTTGCAGATGCGTTATCAGGTGATCACGTTCCTGATCGCCGGCCACGAAACGACCAGCGGGCTCCTTTCGTTCGCCATCTACTACATGCTGCAAAATCCCGAAATCATGGCCAAGGCGACGGCTGAAGTGGATCGGGTGCTCGGCCCGAACATCGCGACGGCACCAACGGCGGCCCAGGTGACGCAGCTCGAATACATCACCAAAATCCTGAAGGAGGCGCTGCGACTATGGCCGACGGCGCCTGCCTACGCTGTGTCGCCGCACAAGGACGTCGAAATCATCGGCGGCAAATACGAGATCAAGAAGGCCTATCAGACCGTCGTGCTGATCCCCTCGCTTCACAAAGACAAGCGCGTGTGGGGCGAACGGGCCGACGTGTTCGACCCTGAAAACCATACGCGCGAAGCGGAGGCCAAACGCCCTGCCGGCGCCTACAAGCCGTTCGGCAACGGTCAACGGGCTTGCATCGGCCGCCAATTCGCCATGCAGGAATCGGCGCTGTTGCTCGGTATGATCCTGCAGCGCTTCGAAATGATCGACCACAAGCGCTATGCTCTCAAAGTGAAAGAGACGCTGTCGGTGAAACCCGACGAGTTCTTCATGAAGATCCGCCCACGTCCTGGTCGCGAGAATCAGGCGGGCGCACGGCCGTTGGTCGTCGACACGGGCGCGACGTCACGCCCGACCGTCAAGGCAAACCGGCCAACACACGATACGCCGTTGCTCGTTCTCTATGGCTCCAATCTCGGCGCGGCCGAAGGCATCGCACGCCAGATCGCCGATGCGGGTGATGCCAACGGTTTCGCCGTCACCACCGCCCCACTCGACGACTATGCCGGCCGTTTGCCGACCACGGGCGCCGTCGCCATCGTCTCAGCCTCCTACAACGGCGCGCCGCCCGACAACGCGCAGAAGTTCTGCGACTGGCTCGATGGAAAAGGGCAGGGGGCGGGGCTCGAGCCGACGACGCTGGCCGGCGTGCGTTATGTAGTGTTTGGGTGTGGCAACCGGGATTGGGCTGCGACCTTCCAGACCGTGCCGCGGATGCTCGACGCGAAGCTCGCGGCTGCCGGCGCGCATCGGATCGCGGCTCGCGGCGAGGGGGATGCACGCGACGATTTTGACGGCCAGTTTCAAGCCTGGGTCGAGCCGTTGTGGGCGTCGATGGCAAAGGATCTCGGCATCCAGATCGCGCCGACACGCGGCGAACGGCAAGATCAATATGTGATCGAGGTGATCGCCGAAAAAGAGGTAAGCCCGTTCGTCACGTCTCTCGGTGCGGCGACCACGCCGATCCTGGTCAATCGCGAACTGCACTCAAAGGGCGGCGTCGAGCCATCGCCGCGGTCGACCCGCCATATCGAGGTGCAACTGCCAGCCGGCATCAGTTACCGCGCCGGCGATCATCTGGGTGTGATCGCGCACAACAGCGCGGCAACGATCCGACGCGTCGCTGACCGTTTCGACATTGCGCCGGAAGCGCGAATCACATTGCACGCCACCGGTGCTCGCAAGGGTGTGCTGCCGGTCGGACAACCGATCCAGGTCGCTCGCCTGCTCGGCGACTATGTCGAGCTGCAGGACGTGGCGAGCCGCAAACACATCGCGATCATGGCGGCGCACACCCGGTGTCCGCACACGGGTCCGAAGTTACGCGCGTTGTCGGGCGACGATGAGACGTCCCAGGCCGCGTACCGTGCCGAGGTGTTCAACAAGCGCAAGTCGGTGATCGCTCTGCTCGAGGAATTCCGCGCCTGTGAGTTGCCGTTCAACGTCTATCTGGAAATGCTGCCGCCGCTGCGGCCCCGGTACTACTCGATCTCGTCATCGCCGCAGGTCGCGCCGACAGCTTGTTCGATCACGGTCGCCGTCGTCAACGAGCCGCATCGCTCGGGCGCCGGCGTGTTTGAAGGTGTGTGCTCGAATTATCTGCGCCCGCAGCGCGCCAAGAACGTCATCCATGCCTTCGTCAAGGACACCAAATCGGCATTCCGCCTGCCCGCCGATCCGACCGTTCCCGTGATCATGATCGGCCCCGGCACCGGCCTCGCGCCGTTCCGTGGCTTCCTGCAGGAGCGCGCCAGCCTCGCGCAGCAGGGCAAGCCCGTGGGTGCCTCGCACCTGTTCTTCGGCTGCCGGCGGCCAGACCAGGATTTCATCTATGCCGATGAATTGAAGGCATTTGAAGCGGCCGGTGTCACCACGTTGCACGTCGCGTTCTCGCGTGCGGCCGGACATGCCAAGGCCTACGTGCAGGATCTCGTCGCGGCCCAAGCGACGACGCTCTGGGAGCTGCTGCAAAAGGGCGCCCATGTCTATGTGTGCGGCGACGCAAGTCGCATGGCGCCGGCCGTGCGTGAGGCCTTCGTTGGGCTGGTAGCGGCCAAAGGTGGCGTTTCGCGCGCCGATGCTGAAGCGCGCATCGATGCCATGGCAGCCGAAAATCGTTATTGCACCGACGTGTGGGCGTCCAACTGAGAACCGGCGCCGCCGTTGCTCACAAATGAGATTGGCTGCCCGCGCCGAGACGCGGTTGCAGTCGGGGTGCCGTTCGTATAGAGAGCCTGCGACGCCGCGTTGGCACAGCTGGTAGCGCACCTGATTTGTAATCAGGGGGTCGGGGGTTCGAGTCCCTCACGCGGCACCAATGAACACTGGGGTTCGGTCGCGCTTGAATGCCG
>JANOAW010000582.1:0-1872 GCA_031411355.1 Hyphomicrobiaceae bacterium
CGAGCTGCGCAACGTGATCGAGCGCGCGACCATCCTCACCGAGACCGAATTCATCGGCCCGCGGCATGGTGGCGATGACCCCGCGAAGTCGAACGTGAGACTGTCGGCCTGCTTGGTGACCGCAAGCGCGATGCGCAGAGGCACGTCGACGATGCCGTCCGAATCGACGAACGCCTCGCTCCGATAGATGCCGTCGGGGATGCGCGCGATGTGGGCGCGCATCAAACACGCCGCTCGAATTTCGAGTTCGGCAATCGCCGCCCGCACGATCGGCAGCGTGTGCCGGTCGATCAATTCGGTCAGTTGTCGTTCGCCGACTTTCAGCGCGGCGGCTTGTGCCTTGATATCGCCGATGCGTTGGTCGGCGACGCGGATGTTCGACAGGATGATGGCCAGGATCTCGGCGTCGATGACACCGCGCTTGAACAGTTTCACCGGCGGCAGGCGCAAGCCTTCCTGCTCGACTTCGGTCGCGTGCGCCGAAAACCCACCTGGCACCATGCCGCCGACATCGGGCCAGTGGCCGGTATTCTGCAGCCAGCAGACATGCTCGCCGCGATAATGGAACGGTAGCGCGAAACGCACGTCCATCAGATGCGTGCCGCCGAGATACGGGTCGTTGACGATGTAGATGTCGCCTATCTCGGGTTTGCCGGCCTTGCCTTCACCGATTAACCGGATGAGATGTGCGGTCGAGGCCTGCATCGTGCCAACGAACACCGGCAGACCCAATTCGCCTTGCGAGATCAGCCGCCCGTCGTCGAGGGCATAAATGCCATCGGCGCGATCGTCGGCCTCCGAGATGACGGGCGAAAACGCCGCGCGCGAAAAGGCGATGTCCATCTCGTTGCAGACCTGACGCAGGCCTGCCTCGATGACGGCGAGGGTCAGGGGATCGATAGCGGGCATCACGGGTTCCGAAGCAGCGCCGACGTTGTCGTCGGTCGGACGCTCGGACGTCAAGCGCGGCGACACCTCGATGCCGCGCAATGTTGCGCGGCAGCTTGCAATGACAGCTCTTTTCGCGGATAGATCAGTGCGACAGTGCTTGCGTCAGAACACAGGTGTGCACGTCTGAACCGTGCGCGAGTGCATGACAATCGACACTCAATCGACAGAACTGCGAGATCTGCTTGCGAAGCTCATCGAAGAGCATCGCACGCTCGATGCCGAAATCGTTGCGCTCGAAGACAAAACCGCGACCGACCAGCTTCACATCAAGCGTCTGAAAAAGCGCAAGCTCGCATTGCGCGATCGAATCACCTCGGTCGAGGATCGCCTGCTCCCGGACATCATTGCCTGACGGCGGCCTATTTGATGTCGGCGGGTCGACCACAGGCCAGGTCAATCAGCCGGCGGGGCCAGATCGAGTTTGTGCATCTCGAATACGGCACCCGTACCGCGTTCGAACACCTGCGCCAGCGCAGGCCCGGTCAAGGCGAGATCGCCAGCGAGCGTGTGTGGTGGATTGACGATCGCGAGCCCACACCCATTCAGCAGATCGGGATGGCGCGGCGCACGAACGAACAGGTCGAGAGCAAGCACGGTTTCGACCCCCGCCCGGCCCGCGATATCGGCGATGGCGCGTTGAAAGCGTTGGATCGGTTTCACGTCTTTGATCGGATACCACAGCACATACGTGCCACCGCGAAAGCGCGACAGGCCATTTGCCAGCGCCTCGCTCATGCGGTGCAATTCGCCGGGCTCTTCGAACGGTGGGTCGATCAACACCACGCCGCGCTTTTCGAGTGGCGGTAGCAGCGACTTGACGGCGGTGTAGCCGTCCATGTCCATCACCTTGACGCGCTTGTCTTTGGCAAACATCGCCGCCAGCTGTTCGACGTCGTCGGGATGCCGTTCGACGACGACGAG
>JANOAW010000583.1:0-2433 GCA_031411355.1 Hyphomicrobiaceae bacterium
CTCGAGCTCTCGGGCGTGGGACAGGCCGCGCGGCTCCGGGAGCACGGCATCCCCGTGGTCGCCGACGTCGCGGGGGTGGGCGAGAACCTGCAGGATCACTTCCAGGCCCGCCTCATGTACCAATGCAACGCCAAGGGCTCGCTCAACGACGTCTGGCACTCACGCTGGCAGCAGGTGAAGGCCGGTTTGGAGTATCTGGCGTTTCAACGCGGCATCCTCACCATTGGTGCAGGCGTCGTCGGTGCCTTCATCAAATCGCACCCGGAAATGGACACGCCGGACCTGCAGATCCATTTCATTCCGCTCTCGGGCGAGGGCATCGGGCACGGTTTGCATGCATTCCCCGGCGTCGTCGTCTCGATGTGTCAACTGCGGCCCGACAGCCGCGGCCATGTCCACGTCAAGTCGCCCGATCCCGCGCAGAAACCGAGCATTCTCTACAATTACCTCGCTGCCGAGACAGATCGTCGTGTGATGATCGACAGCATCCGCATCGGCCAGCGAATCGTCGCCCGCAAACCCTTCGCCGATCTCGTCGTGCGCGACATTCAGCCAGGTAAGCCCACCGGCACCGACGACGAGATCCTCGCGTTCCTGCGCCAGAAAGGCACGACCATCTTTCACCCCGTCGGCACCTGCAAGATGGGCAGCGATGCCATGGCGGTGGTCGATGCACGCCTGCGCGTCAAAGGCATCGACGGTCTGCGCGTTGCCGACGGATCGATCATGCCGACGCTGATTTCCGGCAACACCAACGCGCCGATCATCATGATCGGCGAGAAGTGCGCCGATATGATCAAAGCTGATGCGCGCGCGACCGCGGCGGCCTGATCATGCCGACAGGACGAGAAATGTTGGCTCAATCGCTTCGATTTTAACCTCTGCCTTACTGTTTCCAAGAAGTGATGATGCCTCGGGTCGGAGAGGCATCACATGCACGCGCGCATCACACGTCGAACAGCTCTGCGAGCGACCGCAGCAACGGTGCTGGCGGCACTGTATCCGACGGTCGGCGTGCAGGCGCGGATATCGGCCGACCTCGCAGCGCGGTTGTCGCCCGAGCAGTTGGCTGCCTATCAGACCTATCTCGCGGCGCGAGCGTCGTTCGAGCGCCAGCTCGAAATGTATTGGGTCATGATCGACGAGCGCAAAGATCATCGTCGCAGGAAGCGGGCTGCGTCTCAGATCATGACCACCGCAGATTACGTCGCAGAACAGCCGCCGAAGTACATCGGGCCGGCGATGCCGCCCGATGTTCAAAAGATCATCGACAGCATGGCCGTGCCCTCCACCGAACCTGAAAAGACGATGGCGTCGGTGGCGGACTTCGTCGCCGCGGCACGGTCACAGTACGGTTTCGCCCCGACGCTGACGACCGAGCGCGATTTTAAGCGCCGCTACGCGCTCGAAAGCTTGCATCTCGGCCTGACCAAACTGCAGGTCGTGCGCGTCTATGCCTTGGAAACCGGCGGAGATGGCACCTTCGACATGCAGGCGGGGTTTCATCCCGTGACGCGTCAGGGCAAACCGATCTCGTCGGCGCTTGGATATGCTCAGTTGCTCGGCGCCAATTCTGTCAGCGAGTTGGTCAAATACGGCGGCTATTTCGCCGATCGCTTGGAGGCTGCGGCGGCAACACCCGACCTCCCAGCGCGTCATGCGCAGGCCTGGACCGCCAAGGCTACCATCGTGCGGCGCATGTGGGCCGCCTCGAAAAGTGTGCCAAACGAGTGGAGCCAGCACGAAAAATTTGCGCTGACGCCGCCTGGTCAAGGCATTCACGCACTCAATCTCGATGCCGACGTCGGGCCGTGGCTGCAGGCGTTGAAGTTGCGTGGCATCGTTGATTATGCGGCCAAGGAGGGCAACCGAACCAACCTCACCGGCGGCCAACTCGAAATGATGAACCTAGCTGGCCCGCGCAATGGGTTGGAAATGCTCGACGCGGCCGGAAGCCAAATGCCGACGGCGAACTTCTTTCAAAACCGCGGCTATTATCGCAACACGATCGTGCGTGAAAAGACCGGCGGCGAATTGCTGCGCGCGCTCGACGACCGGATGGATTTGAGCATCAAAAAACCAGGCGCCGTCGAGTTTCTGGCGGTGTTCGACGAGGTGTCGGCCGCAACGGCGGCGCCCGCCGCGCGTGCGGCCCTGCGAGGCGCGGCAACCGACCAACCGACCACCGCCTTCGATCAGACGCACCGCTGAGGCAACGTCATTTTTCTCGTCCATCGCACCGAGCCAGTGCTACCAAGTCACGCCGGACTTGGTAGACCATAGCGTCAATTGCGAAGGACACTGCTCATGAAACGCCGCCATTTCCTCCAGGGCAGCGCCGCGACCGCTGGCTTGATCGCAGCCCCCGCCATCTCACGCGCGCAGGCGGCCGAGGTGTCGTTCTTCTATCCCGTCGCCGTCGGCGGCCCCATC
>JANOAW010000584.1:0-3782 GCA_031411355.1 Hyphomicrobiaceae bacterium
GGTGGCGCCGCTTTCGGTCAGCGGCGTGACATGCCATTTGCCCACCATGTAGTTGCGATAGGCGTGCGTCCTCAGCATTTCCGCCAGCGTGCCGGCTTCGCGCGCGATCTTGCCGCGATAGCCGGGGTAGCCGGAGTCGAAATTGGCGAGGCAACCGACGCCGACGGAATGGTGGTTGCGTCCGGTCAGCAGCGCCGCGCGCGTGGTCGAGCACATCGCGGTGGTGTGAAATCCGGTGTAACGCAGGCCGCGCGCCGCGATGCCGTCGATGGTGGGCGTTGCAATCGGTGAGCCGTAACAACCGAAATCGGCGAAGCCGACATCGTCGAACAGGACGAGCAGAATATTCGGGGCACCTGTCGGGGGACGTGCAGGGGGCGGCCAATGTGGCGTCGAGTCGGCGATGGTGCGGCCGATCGAGCCAGCGAACGGCGGCCTAGTTGCAGTCATGATGTGTGTCCCCGCAGGCGGCAGCGTGTGAGACTTTGGAACGATCCCGCTTGGCAACACAACCGGACAATTGGCCCGATTCGCCTGTTCTGCAGCGTCCGGACATGGGGCGGCCTCGGTGTTAGTCAAGTCTTAACCTTTCCAGATTCATAACAATGCCCAACAACCTGCCGGAAAAAGCCCTATTCATCCGGCAGATCACGATCATCCGCTTTTGTGTAAGAGTAGACGGGGGTCTTGGACATGGGTGCCGCATTCGCCGGGCGCGCTACTGTGCGCCCCGTATTGATTTTTTGCGCCATTTTGGCGGCTGGGTCACCAAGTGTGGCCGAGACGCCGATCGCGACCGACGGCGTTACCGTCGCGGCCAACACCACGCTCGGCGGCGACAAGAGCCGCACGCGTTTTGTCATCGGCCTGGACAAAGCGGTCGATTATCAAGTTTTTTCGTTGCCCAATCCAAACCGCGTCATCGTAGACTTCTCCGAAGTCAAACTCGTGTTGCCGCAAAAAACCATCGAGGGCGCCGTCGGCCTCGTTCAATCGTTCTATGGTGGTCAGGCCGCGCCCGGAAAAACCCGCGTGGTCATCGATGTGACCAGCGCCGTGATCGTCGAGAAAGCCACTTTGGACCGCGGCAAGGATGGGAAGTCACCTCGGCTGGTGCTCGACATCGTTCCCGTCGGCGCCGCTAAGCAGACTGCGACCGTGACAAAAGCCGTCGGCGCGAGCGGGCTCGGCGCGACCGGCATTCAACCGCCAGCCCCCAAATCAGCGCTCCGCCCCTTGACGCGGGACACCGCCTACAAACCGATCATCGTCATCGACCCCGGCCATGGCGGCCACGATTCCGGCGCGCAGCGTTTCGGCGCCGTGGAAAAGGATGTCGTGCTGGCCTTTTCGCTTAAACTGCGCGAAAAATTGCTCGCGTCGGGCCGGTATAAAGTCCTCATGACGCGCGATAACGACAAGTTCGTCGAACTCGATGAACGACGTTCGTTCGGCGATCGCAATCGCGCTGCCCTGTTCATCGCCGTGCATGCCGACTATGCCGGTTCATCGGCGCGCGGCGCCACCATCTACTCTCTGCGTGACGCTACATCGAAGGGCCTGCAAGGTTCGGCCAAGCAGGAAGCGGAAGTCAACGTCCTCAGCCAGAAACAGTTGGACGATATCCGGTCGCACCGCGGCGATGTCAGCACCGTTTCGGCGATGCTCGGCAACCTCGGCAAGCGTGAAATCGAGGCCAACAAGGATCGCACGCAGTTGTTCTCCAAGTCGGTCATCGAATTCATGGGCGCGTCGACGCCGATGATGAGCAACCCCGATCGCGAGGCCAATTTTCGTGTGCTGAAATCTGCAAAAACGCCATCGGTTTTGATCGAACTCGCCTATGTCACCAACGCACAGGACGCGCAAAATCTCAAATCCGATGCTTGGCGCGAGAAGGTGACGGGCTCGCTGCTGACCGCGATCGAAAATTATTTCTCGCATCGTGAAGCGCGATTGCCATAACCTCGCGCTCTTGATTGCGACAATCAGCGGCTCTGTAGACCGAGCTGCGCCAGCCCGACAGTCTTCACACCGCGGCAACCGGCGGCTATGCGTCGCGATACGACGCAATCCAACGGGAGCGACATCATGGCATCGCGGCGCGAGGCGGGCAGTCTCGTCACGGTTTTTGGTGGGTCGGGCTTCGTCGGACGGCACACCGTTCGCGCATTGGCAAAAGACGGCTGGCGCGTGCGTGCAGCCGTGCGCCGCCCAGATCTCGCCGGACACCTCCAGCCGATGGGCGGAGTCGGCCAAATTCAGCCGGTGCAGGCCAATCTTCGCTACCCGACATCTATTGAGCGCGCTGTCGTCGGCGCCGACTGCGTGATCAATCTGGTCGCCATCCTGCACAAGAGCGGCCGGCAGACCTTCGATGCCGTCCACGTCGAAGGCGCACGGGCGGTGGCGCGCGCCACGTGGAAGGCCGGCATTCGCAATTTCATCCATATTTCTGCCATCGGCGCCGATGCAGAATCCCCCGGCTACTATGGTCGCACAAAGGCTGCCGGCGAAGCCGCCGTACTGCAGGAACATCCTGACGCCATCATCCTTCGGCCATCGATCGTGTTCGGCCCCGAAGACGACTTCTTCAATCGTTTTGCACATATCGCGCGCATGTCGCCAGTCATGCCCGTGGTCGGTGGCAAGACCAAATTCCAGCCGGTCTATGTCGGCGATCTCGCGCAGGCGATTGCCAATGCCGCCGGCGGCGCGGGGCGACGCGGGACGGTTTTCGAGATTGGTGGCCCGGAGCAATTCACATTCCGGCAACTCCTCGACAAAACACAAGCCTGGTCCGGGCGGTCAAAACCCAGCTTGGCGCTGCCGTTCTGGCTCGCCAAACTGGCGGCCGTCCTGACCGTGCCGTTGCCAAATGCCATACGTCCCCTGACCGTCGATCAAGTCCGGATGCTGCAGCGTGACACCATCGTCAGCAAACTCGCCCTTGACGAAGGCCGTACCCTTGCCGGCCTCGGCGTGAGCGACCCGCACACGATCGCAAGCGTGGTGCCGAGCTATCTCGAGCGGTTTCAAGCCAAGGGCCAGTATGCCCATTATCGCGGCTGACGTGGCGCTGAAGTGAGGCGATTTGGGTGATGAACGCCGCGCATGCGGCGCCACGTAGAATGTCGCACGTCGAAGAAAAATCTGAACCAATTCAAATCCGGAGGCGTTATCGGCGCAGAACACCAAAGGAGAGCCCAATGCTCAAATCGTCAAAATATGTCCTCGTCGCGGCGCTGACCGCGTCGTCGTTTGCGCTGACACTCCCGAGTTTCGCCCAGTCGACAACGCCTCCGATCCCGGAACCAAACGGCCCAGCACGCGCTTTTGGCCCGAATGATATTCCCCAGCCAAACGGCCCGGCTTTGAGCTTCAGCCCGAAGGATATTCCTGAGCCGAACGGTCCAGCTTTGGTTCCGGCGCAAGCGACGTCGCCAACTGTGCCATCAACGACACCATCCACGACACCGTCAGTCACACCGACAACGCCGTCGACGATGCCATCCTCATCGACAGTTACATTGACGGATGATCAGGCTAAGTCTTGGATCGACAAAGCTGTCTACAGCAGTGACGGCAAGAAAATCGGTGAAGTTGCTGCCTTTGCTCGTGATGGCAGCGGCAAAGTAACCGAGATGCATGCCGATATCGGCGGCTTCCTTGGCATCGGTGAAACGCGCATTCGCCTCACGCCGACCCAATTTTCCATGGGGCCGGACCGCGTCAACCTGATGGTCACGTCGGATCAGGCTAAAACCCTGCCGAAGATCGCC
>JANOAW010000585.1:0-11531 GCA_031411355.1 Hyphomicrobiaceae bacterium
TCCGAAAGGTCGCCGTGGGCGCGCGCCTCCGAGATCTGCGCAATGATGCGCGGGCGTTCTTCCGATTTGAGGCGTTGCAACTCCGCGGTCAGCGTGTTGAACCCTTCGACGGTCATCGGGACCTTTTCCATGCCAGTCTCCAAGTCAATGAGATGGCGCAGGCGGGACCGCCAGCGCCATCGAAACGAGTTTCACCCAAGTTCGGATAATTTGAAAGTAAGCCGAACGTCTTGCGAACAGCTTTGTCTTTTTCAGTCCGGTGATGCGCAATCTCCAGTGCGAAAAGTGCCAAGTCGGACGACGACAGCCAATCACCCGACGCCGCCGCATTCGGCAGGCCCCAGATAATTTATGATCGGCGAACGCTCCGACAAGACCCGGACAGCTCAGCGCGCGAGATAACTTTGCAGCGGAGCCACCCGCAAACTGCCGGAACGAAGCGCCCGAATGGCTTTCGTCGCCGCCAATGCACCAGCCAAAGTGGTATAATATGGGATACGGTTCATCAAGGCCGTCCGTCGGATATCCTTGGAATCCTGCAGCGCCTTGGCGCCTTCGGTTGTGTTGAAGACGAGATGCACGTCACCGTTCTTCATCATGTCGACGATATGCGGACGCCCTTCCAGCACTTTGTTGGCGTGCTCGCAGGGGATGCCGTGGGCTTCGAAATGGCGCCTGGTGCCCCGCGTGCCGACGATTTTGAAGCCCATCTCGGCAAGATCGCGCGCGGCGCCGAGGATGTCGTCTTTGTCGCCGTCCCGCAGCGACACGAACACCGTGCCCTGCATCGGCAGCACGACTCCGGCCCCGAGCTGGCTCTTGGCAAAGGCCATGGCGAAATCGGTGTCGATCCCCATCACCTCGCCGGTCGACTTCATTTCCGGGCCGAGCACGGGGTCGACGCCTTGGAAGCGGCTGAACGGGAACACGGCCTCCTTGACCGCAATGTGACGGATTTTCGGGGGCAACAATCCGAATGAGGCGAGGCTTTCGCCGGCCATGATCCGAGAGGCGATGCCAGCCAGCGGTGTGCCGATCACCTTGGCGACGAACGGGACCGTGCGCGAGGCACGAGGGTTGACCTCAAGAATGTAGATCTCGCGATCCTTGACGGCGAATTGCACATTCATGAGGCCGACAACACCCAGCGCCTTGGCGAGGTCCTTGGCCTGTTTTTCCAGCCGCACCACGATCGATGCATCCAAGCTGTGTGCGGGTAGTGAGCAGGCACTGTCGCCACTGTGGATGCCGGCTTCTTCGATGTGCTCCATGATGCCGGCGACGTAGACGTCGTGGCCATCACTCAGGCAATCGACGTCGACTTCGACGGCGCCGATCAGATAACGGTCGATCAGCAGTGGCCGCTTGTCCGAGACGGCGAGTTCGGTCGGACCGGCAAGTGTGCTGTTGAGACGGGCGACGTACCGGTCGACCTCGCCGCTGTCGGATACGATCTCCATGCCACGGCCGCCGAGCACGTAAGATGGGCGAATAACCACGGGATAGCCGATCGTCTCGGCGATAGCGCGCGCTTCGCTGAGGGCACGGGCGATGCCGCTCTCGGGTTGCTTCAAGCCGAGCTTGGTGACGAGCGCGCTGAACCGGTCGCGATCCTCGGCGAGATCGATTGCATCGGGCGAGGTGCCGAGGATCGGCACGCCGGCTGCCTCGAGGGCATGGGCGAGCTTGAGCGGCGTCTGCCCACCAAATTGCACGATGACGCCTTTGACGGTGCCGTTGCTCTGTTCCGTGCGGATGATCTCCAACACGTCCTCAGCCGTCAGTGGCTCGAAGTAGAGGCGGTCGGACGTGTCATAGTCGGTCGAGACGGTCTCGGGGTTGCAGTTGACCATGATCGTCTCGTAGCCCGCCGCCGTGAGCGAGAAACACGCATGGCAACAGCAATAGTCGAACTCGATGCCTTGTCCGATGCGATTCGGACCGCCGCCAAGAATGATGATTTTCTGCGCGTCTGTCGGACGCGATTCGTCGTCAGGACGGTGGTCCGACGTGGCCGAGCCGTCGGCTGCGTCAGCCTCCCGCCATCCCCGTTCATAGGTCGAATACATGTACGCGGTCGGCGAAGCGAATTCGGCAGCACAGGTGTCGATGCGTTTATAAACCGGGCGCACATCGAGCGCGTGGCGCAGCGTCATGACCTCGGTCGCGGTCGAACCGGCGAGCTTGGCCAGGCGGGCGTCCGAAAAACCCATGGCTTTCAGCATCCGCAGCTGGCCAGCCGACTGCGGTACGCCGTGGGCTGCCACGCGGGCTTCCATGTCGACGATTTCCTGCAGGCGGGCGAGGAACCACGGGTCGATCTTGCAGAAGGCATGGATCTCGTCGTGCGGCACACCCATGCGCATGGCTTGGCCGACTTTCAGAAGTCGATCGGGCGTGGGCGTTGCCAGCGCCTGACGCACCACGTTCTTGTCATCGCCCTGGCCGAGCCCGTCGAGGGCGACATCGTCGAGGCCCGTCAGCCCGGTTTCGAGGCCGCGGAGCGCTTTTTGCAGGCTTTCGTTGAAGGTGCGGCCGATGGCCATGACTTCGCCGACCGACTTCATGGCCGTTGTCAGCGTCGTATCGGCGCCTGGAAACTTCTCGAACGCGAAGCGCGGGATCTTGACCACGACATAGTCGATGGACGGCTCGAAGGAGGCCGGCGTGGCGCCACCGGTGATGTCGTTCTCGATCTCGTCGAGCGTGTAGCCGACGGCGAGTTTGGCTGCGACCTTGGCGATCGGAAACCCGGTGGCTTTGGAGGCCAGTGCCGACGAGCGCGAGACACGCGGGTTCATTTCGATGACGACCATGCGTCCGTCGGCGGGATTAACCGCGAACTGCACGTTCGACCCCCCGGTCTCGACGCCGATTTCGCGCAGCACCGCCAACGAGGCGTTGCGCATGCGCTGATATTCCTTGTCGGTCAGCGTCATGGCCGGCGCGACAGTGATGCTGTCGCCCGTGTGCACGCCCATCGGATCGATGTTCTCGATCGAACACACGATGATGGCGTTGTCCGCCTTGTCGCGGACCACCTCCATCTCGAACTCTTTCCAGCCGAGCAGGCTTTCATCGATCAGGATCTGCCCGACGGGGGAGGCGTCGATTCCGGACCGCGCGATGAACTCGAATTCCTGGCGATTGTACGCGACACCGCCACCCGTGCCACCAAGCGTGAAGGCCGGGCGAATGATCGCTGGCAAGCCGATGGTGTCGAGCGCATACATCGCCTGGGCGAATCCGGCAGCCCGATCATAGCCGATGCCGCGGCCGCTCGCGTCCTTGATCTCGGGGGAGGCGGCAATCAACGAGCGTGGGCTTTCAAGCCCGATCTTGTCCATCGCCTCGCGGAAACGCTTGCGATCCTCGGCCTTGTCGATGGCGTCGGCGTCAGCGCCGATCAGCTCGACGTCGTACTTGGCGAGCGTGCCGTCCTTGGCCAGCGCCAGCGCCGTGTTGAGTGCGGTCTGCCCGCCCATGGTCGGCAGGCACACCAGCTTCTCACCCGGCCGCTCAGTCCGTTCGCGCTCGATGATCTTGGCGACGATCTCAGGCGTGATGGGCTCGATGTAGGTGGCATCCGCCAGATCCGGATCGGTCATGATCGTCGCCGGATTGGAATTCACCAACACGATGCGATAGCCCTCGGCCTTCAGCGCCTTGATGGCCTGGGTGCCCGAATAATCGAACTCGCAGGCTTGGCCGATCACGATCGGCCCCGCTCCGATGATGAGGATCGAGGAGATGTCTGTGCGCTTGGTCATTAAAGCGCTCCCCTATCGCAGCGCAGCAATGAGGGGAAGGGGGCGGGGCGAATGGTCCACATGTTCGCCAGCCTCGCACATTGACGCGCGAGTGGTGGCCGCGACTCAGCCACTGCCTTATGCGGCCTTCTCGTCGGCGCGCGCGACGAAGCGGGCGAGGACGTGTTCCAGCTCGTGTGTCTCGAATGGTTTGGCGAGATAGCCATCCATGCCGGCATCGAGGCAGCTCTGGCGGTCCTCGGCAAACGCATTGGCCGTCAGCGCGATGATGGGCGGCAGGCGATGCCCGGCAGGCACCAGCATCTGCTTCAGCCGGCGTGCGGCTTCAAGCCCGTCGAGCACGGGCATATGCACGTCCATCAGCACGAGGTCGATCGGTGCAGCGTCGCCCGCGAAGCTGGCCGTGACCGCGTCGAGCCCCTTCTGGCCATCCTTCACGTGCTGGATGACGCAGCCGGCTTTCTCCAGCATGCGGCGTGCGAGCAGCGCGTTGATATCGTTGTCCTCGACAAGCAGCACGCGAATGCCGGTCCTGGCGCGCAATGGGATGGAAACGATCGGCACACGTGGGGCGATATCAGACGCCGGGCGGCGATAGGGCCCGATGGAGGTGACCCGATCGACGACGGCCGAAGGGCGCACGGGCCGAATGAGGTAGTCATCGAAGCCGGCGCGGGCGTAGGGGCCAAAGCCGCCGCGCGGCGCACTGTCGAGGATCACGTAGACGGTGGTCGCGGTGTCGGGCGACGCCGCTCGAATAGAGCTGGCGAGCGTCGAAATCTCCTCCAACGGGCGCGCGCCGTCGACGATGGCGATCGAGAACGGCATATCCACATGTGCGGCCGCGGCGATCACGGGGGCAACGTCGAGAGGCGCACATTCGGCGGCGGGCACATGTGCGCCTTCGAGCGACAAGCGCAAGGCGGCGCGCTCGAAACCGTCTTCCAGAGCCAACAGCACGTGTTGCAGACCCAACGTCGGCGAGACACTGCCGACACGGTGGCCGGAACATTTCAAACGCACGATGGCGCGGAATTCCGAGCCTTCGCCCTCGGTCGACGTCGCGGTGACGTCGCCGCCCATGGCGCGGGCCAGGCGGCGCGAGATCGCGAGCCCCAATCCAGTTCCGCCGTGTTGGCGACGGCTGGTCTCGTCGCCGCGCTCGAACTCGCCGAACAGCGATTTGAAGGCCTCGGGGGAAATGCCGGGGCCGGTATCCTGCACCCTGATCGCGATCGCCATGCGATCGTCAGGGGGTGATGTGGCGGTGTCGTCGAGCGAAACCGTGACCAGCACGCCACCACGGTCGGTGAACTTGACGGCGTTGCCGACCAGATTGGTGACGATCTGGCGTAAGCGCGCTTCGTCCCCGAGACCGAGACGAGGCACCGCCGGGTCGATGGCCCAGGCCAGCGAGATACCCTTTTCCTTGGCGCGCGGATGCAGGAGTTCGACGACCGACTGCACGCAGTCCTCGACCGAGAACGCGGTTTCGTCGAGGTCCAGGCGACCGGCTTCGATCTTCGAAAAATCCAGGATCTCGTCGATCAACGACAGCAAGGTGCGCGCCGAGCGTTCGACTGCGGTCAAGTAGGTCTTCTGTTCGGGCGTCGTCTCGGTATCCTTCAACAACGCCGTCATACCCATGATGCCGTTCATGGGTGTGCGGATCTCATGGCTCATTGCGGCGAGAAACCGTGATTTGGCGCGGTTGGCGTGGTCGGCTGCATCACGCGCCGTGGCGAGTTCCGTCTGGCGCGAGCGCTGCTCGGAGATGTCGCGGCCGACGCATTGGCTCTCGTTGCGGCTGTCGACGCTCGTTCGATGTTCCTCGATGTCGAACCAGCGTCTCCCGCCGGCGGTCTCGACTTCGATCGAAAACCGCTGATGCACGCGTGCACTCGCGGCGAGCGGCGGCGGAATTTCGCCTGCAAGCACCGTCGGCTGGAACATCTGCCCGTCGACGCGGCCCATATCGAACATGCGGCGGAAGGCTTCGTTGGCGAACGTCAAGCGACCCGCGGCATCACGTCGGAAGATGATGTCCTGTTGCGATTCGAGCAGATCGCGATAGCGCGCCTCGCTCTCCCGCACCTCCCATTGCGCGTCCTTGAGGCGCTCGATCGCGCCCTCGATGCGCGAACGTGCCTTGGCGATCCGGGTGTCGCCACCGTCGGTCGCTCGTTGCGGGCCAGCGATCCGGGCGCCAGCGATCCAAGCGATTGCGCGACGCACCAGGTGGCGCACCACGACCGCACTGCGACCAGTCGATTTAAGGATGCTTTTTATCACGCTGCACTTGAGATGCTTTGACGGGCTCTTGTTACGAGCCATGCAACCATGTGAGGCTTGACGAGACCTTAGGGCCGGACAGCGCGTTCACCATCGTATCGTGTCGATACGACACGTTCCGCTCCTACCCGCGACACTGGGCAAGGGAAAGTTCACCACCATGGGACCTCTGAGGGGTTTGACCATCGTCGAGCTGGCCGGCATCGGGCCCGCGCCGTTCGCCGGCATGCTGCTCGCCGACATGGGCGCGAGCGTGATCCGGGTCGACCGGCGCGAGGACAGCGACCTCGGGATTCCCGGTCGTGAGCCGAAATTCGACGTGCTCGGCCGCGGCCGCCGATCGATCGCCGTCGACATGAAGCGGCCGGAGGGACGCGATGTCGTGCTGGCGTTATGCGCCAAAGCCGACGCTCTCATCGAAGGCTTTCGGCCAGGTGTCATCGAGCGGCTCGGGCTCGGGCCGGAGGTCCTGTGGCAGACCAACCCGAAACTGGTGATCGGGCGCATGACCGGCTTCGGCCAGGAAGGTCCGTGGGCCGATCGCGCCGGCCACGACATCGACTATATCGCCTTGGCCGGCGCGCTGCATGCGTTCGGGCGCAAGGGGCAGGCGCCGACACCTCCGGTCAACCTGGTCGGCGATTTCGGCGGCGGGGGCATGTTCCTGGCCTTCGGCGTCGTTGCGGCGCTCTTGGAGGCCAAGACGTCCGGCAAGGGGCAGGTGGTCGACGCCGCCATGGTCGATGGCGCCGCCTACCTGATGGGCATGGTGTTTGGCATGCGCTCCGCTGGACGTTGGCAGGACGAGCGCGGGGTCAACATCCTCGACACCGGCGCGCCCTGGTATGACTGCTACGAAACCAAGGACGCCAAGTGGCTCGCGGTCGGTGCCATCGAAACCAAGTTCTACGCTGAGTTGATCGAAAAACTCGGCCTTGCGGACCGCGCCGACCTGCCGAAACAGTTCGACACCAAGCGCTGGCCGGACCTGCGCCTCGCCATCGGGGAAGCCATCAAGTCCAAGACGCGCGATCAATGGGAAGTGGTGTTCGACGGCTCGGACGCCTGTGTCGCCCCCGTCATGTCACTCGACGAAGCACCCAACCATCCACATATGGCAGCACGTCGATCGCTGGTCACGCGCAACGGCGTGACGCAACCAGCGCCGGCGCCACGCTTCAGCCGCTCGACACCTGAAATGGGCCGCGAGGCCACGGCACCCGGTGTCGATACCGAGGCAATACTCGCCGATTTCGGCTTCACGACCGCCGACGTCGCGGCCCTGAAAGCCAAAGGGGTGGTCGGACGCTGAAGCAGCACGACGCACGTCAATTGCCGTCGCCACCACAGCGGGTGAACAGCGAGCCGAAGCATGTGACCGTGCGTTTGAAGAAACCGGCAGTCGCGTCGCCGGCTTTGCGCATTCCGGCATCCGTCGCGACCTGGGCGCGCTTGGCGGCTTCGAGCATGGTTTTTGGCGGTGCGGCTGGATCGGCGGGTGCTGGTGGTGGCGGTGGCACGACGACGGCTGCCGGCGCTGCGTCGTCGCTGGCTGGCGACCCGACGGCGACGGTTTCGATGCGGCCGTCACATTCGAAGACCGTTACGCCACTTTTGATCGCACAGGTCGCGTGGCGACCGGATTTGGCAAGCGCGGTGATGCAGGCGACCTGGAGCGATTGGCTCAAGCCCGGCCGTGCGCCGGCAATCTGACATCGGTAGGTCGCGTTCGGCTCGATGCAGGTGACACAATATTCCTGCGCCTGCACAAGCGAGGGCATCATCGCCGCGGCGGCAACGGCCACGGATCGGACGGTGTTGGCTGTGATGATTGACATGACCAGATCCTGCACCATTCGATCCTGCAACGCGACGGCCTCCAAAGCGGCAACCGCGGCATCCTCTAACGCACCGTTGGTCGACATTGTGGCGCAGTCGAAGTGGCGCAGTCGAAACAAAAACACGCCGGTACCGAGCCGGTACCAGCGTGTTTGAAGCAATTGAGCCAAAGACCGCTCAACCCTCTTCAGGTTCTTCGCCACTGTTGACGATACCGGACACATCGCTACCGCCGTCCTCTTCCTCTTCAAGGAAGGTTTCGTCGTCGGCGACCACAACAGGCTCGTCACCGCCTTCGATGTCGGCCAGTGCTTCTTCGGGCACGGCCTCGGCGCCGTCCTCGGCCTTGGCTCCGTCAGCCATTTCGAAGTCCGGCTGCGGGGCGACGGGCGCCTTGCTACGATGGGCCATCGCAGCCGAGCCGACCGGCGCGACGGCGACGATGTATGCTGTATCGCAAATCGGGCACGCGATGGGGTCGCGCGTCAAGTCGTAGAAGCGCGCTCCGCAACTCGTGTTCTGGCACGTGCGTTTGGTGCCGCGCGCCGCTTTGGTCGACATGGTCGTCCTCGATATCCGGAAAGATCGCGCCCTTAGCGGCGCAACGCCCGACTGTCAACACGCGTATCGGCGATGAATCGCAGCGGCTGAGACCGCGCTTCCACCTCGACGATTGGCGCAGCCTCTCCCGCCCTGTTAGATCACGCCAGCGCAGTCGAGACACCTCCAGCCTCGGATCCGACCCATGACGTCTTCTCCAACCGGTCTTGAAACCGGAAGCCCGGTGCGCGCACTGCTCGAAAATCTCGACCTCGAGGCGCTCGAAGTCAACTTGTTCCGTGGCACCAGCCCGCAGGTCGGCTGGCAGCGCGTGTTCGGCGGTCAAGTGCTCGGCCAAGCTTTGATGGCGGCGGTCCGAACCGTCGATGCCGAGCGAAGTGCCCACTCTTTGCACGGCTACTTCCTGCTCGCAGGCGATCCCAAGGCGCCGATCATCTATCAGGTGGAGCGCATCCGCGACGGCGGATCGTTCAGTACGCGTCGTGTCACCGGCATTCAGCACGGTCGCGCCATGTTCGCGATGAGCATCTCGTTCCAGAAGGCTGAAAGCGGCTGGGATCATCAGAGCACGATGCCGGACGTGCCGCCGCCCGAGAACTTGCCGACCGAGCGCGAACTCGCTCGCCGTTTCGTCGAAGTGCTTCCGGACGCCATGCGTGCCTACTGGGAACGCGACCGTCCGATCGAAATGCGGCCCGTCGATCTCGGCCGTTACTTCGAACGCGATCAGAAAACCGCACAACAGCACATCTGGATGCGTGCCAGCGGTCCGCTGCCGGACGACCTGACGGTGCACCAGTGCGTGCTTGCCTACGCCTCGGATTTTACCCTCCTCGACACGGCCCTGATCGCCCACGGCAAACTGATGTTTGATCCAGACCTGCAGCTCGCCAGCCTCGACCACGCACTTTGGTTCCACCGGCCGTTCCGGGCTGACGAATGGTTGCTGTACGTGCAGGACAGTCCGTCGACCTCGGGTGGCCGCGGATTTTGTCGTGGCGCGATCTACCGCCGCGACGGCGTGTTGGTCGCCTCGGTGACGCAGGAGGGCTTGATGCGCAAGCGGCGGCCGGCGTGAGCCGATGTATGCATTCTGTTCGTGACCGTGAGACCGACGCCATGCCCCTCGATGCTGCCGACATCGCCGACGCCGCGCACCGGCTCGATCAGGCCGAACGCACGCGCACCCAGATCGGCTTGTTGTCGATACAGTATTCACACATCACGTTGGCGGATGCCTACGCCATTCAACGCGCCTGGGTCGCACACAAGGTCGCGCGCGGTCGCCGTATCGTCGGCCACAAGATCGGGTTGACCTCGAAAGCGATGCAACAGGCCTTGAACATCGACACGCCCGACAGTGGCGTGCTGCTCGACGACATGGTGTTTGCCGACGCGGGAAGCGTGCCCACGGCGCGCTTCATCGCGACGCGCGTCGAGGCCGAACTGGCGTTCGTATTGAAGCACGATCTCTCAAATCCCGACCTGACACTGCTCGATGTCTTGGCCGCGACCGAGGTGGTCGTGCCCGCGCTGGAAATTCTCGATACCCGCATTCTGCGCGCCGATCCCGCCACCAAGGCGCCGCGCAAGATTTTCGATACGGTCGCCGACAATGCCGCCAATGCCGGCATCGTCATGGGCGGTCGACCGATGCGACCAGCCGACGTAGACCTGCGCTGGGTCGGCGCCATCGTCGCGCGCAACGCCGCCGTCGAGGAAACCGGCCTCGCAGCCGGCGTGCTCAATCACCCCGCTCAGGGCCTGGTCTGGCTCGTGCGGCGGCTTATCGCGCAGGAAGGCCATGGGTTGACCGCCGGTGAAATTGTCCTGTCGGGCTCGTTCATCCGTCCGATCGAAGTTCGCCGCGGCGACACCATCCATGCCGATTACGGCCCGCTTGGCAGCGTCTCGTGCCACTTCGCCTGAAACATCCAGTCGTTGCATCGCCGGTCTCGCCGCCGGTTCCCTCCGGCCCTCGCCTGGGCTAGACCGATAGAGATCCCGACGCGAGACGTCGCTTTGCCCGGACCTACCATGTCGAAAACGTTTGCTTCCACAGCCGACACCGCGCCGAAGAAAATTTCCTTCAGCCCGCTCGGCGACGGGCTATTCGCCTATACGGCCGAGGGCGATCCCAACACCGGGGTGATCGTCGGCGATGATTGTTGCATGGTCATCGACGCGCAGGCGACGCCGACCATGGCATCCGACGTCATCGCCCGCGTCAAGATGGTGACCGACAAGCCGATCAAATATGTTCTGTTGTCGCACTATCACGCCGTACGAGTCCTTGGCGCATCAGGCTTCAAGGGCGCCCAGATCATTGCGAGCGAGCGCACGCGCAAGCTCATCGTCGAGCGCGGCGAGCAGGACAAGGCGAGCGAAATCGGCCGCTTTCCGCGCCTGTTCCGAGGCGTCGAAAGCGTCCCGCCAGGGCTGACGTGGCCCCACCTGACGTTTCAAGACACGATGACGTTGTGGCTCGGCCGCCGCCGGGTCGACATCGCCCACATCGGACGTGGTCACACCGCCGGCGACACGATCGCCTGGGTGCCCGACGCAGGCGTCATGTTTTCAGGCGACCTCGTCGAGTATCGGTCCGCATGCTACTGTGGCGACGCCCATTTTGCGGATTGGCCAACCACACTCGATCGCCTTCAGGCCTACGAGCCGCGCGCGCTGGTGCCGGGGCGTGGCGACGCCCTCTCAAATCCGAAAATGGTCAAGGATGCCATCGCCGGGACGCGCTCGTTCCTTGGGGCGCAATTCGACGCCGCGCGCACGGCCGTGCATCGCGGCTACACGCTGAAGCAGGCGTTCAAACTCACGCGCGACAAGATGGACTCGAGCTTTTCCAGCTACGCGATATACGAGCATTGCCTGCCCTTCAATGTGTCCCGGGCCTACGACGAGGCGCGTGGCATCGATTGGCCCGTGGTGTGGACCGATGTGCGCGACAAGGAGATGTGGGAGCAACTGCAGGGATGACGTGCCGTCGCGGTCCCAATGTCTACCGTTGCGTCATGCCGCGGCTCGATTATGCAGCCCCGATCAGGACCGAGCCGT
>JANOAW010000586.1:0-8332 GCA_031411355.1 Hyphomicrobiaceae bacterium
GCGGGCGGCCTCGATATCGGACATGATCACCTCTATGACGACGCGCGATCGTACGGGCAACGCAGACCGAGGGCAATTGCAAGCTTTCAACTGCAAGCTTTCAACTGCAAGCTTTTAACCACACCGTAACTCTGCCGTTGATCTCGCTGCTGCGTGTGCCGATGAAGCACGCGGAGCACGCTGACAATGAGCGCTACAGCAACCACTTGCATTATCGGAGCCGGCGCGTCGGGAATTGCCGTCGCCAAGACATTGGCCAGGCGTGGTATCCGTTTCGAGGTTCTAGAACGCGAACGCGATTTCGGCGGCCTCTGGAACGCCGATACCAACGCCGGTCTCGTCTACGACAGCACGCATCTCGTCTCCAGCCGTGACTCGACCGGCTGGCTCGATTTTCCGATGCGGGTCGAGGCTTATCCCGACTATCCGAGCCACCAGCGCGTGCTCGCTTACTTTCGCGATTATGTTCACGCTTTCGGGATCAGCCCACATTTCCGGTATTCAACCGCGGTCGAGCGCGTGCGTCCACGCCCGAGCGGCGGCTTCGACGTGCACGTGGTGGGCGAGGCGTCGCCGCGTCGCTACGACACCGTCGTCGTCGCATCCGGCCATCACGAAATTCCGCGCACCCCGACGTATCCTGGCATGTTCACGGGCGAAACGCTGCATTCGCGCGATTATCGCAGTTCCCGCCAACTGCGCGACAAGCGTCTTCTGGTCGTCGGCGCTGGCAACTCGGCGTGCGACATCGCCCGCGATGGTGTGTACGCGTCAGGTGCCAAAGTCGTCATGAGCATGCGCCGGCCGACATGGTTCGTCCCCAAGTTCATGCTGGGATTTCCGACCCATGACGTCGTCGCTGGCGTCGAGTGGGTGCTGACGCCGATGCCGCGCGTGGTGAAGCGATGGGTGCATCAGCTGGGTCTGTGGGTCCTGCAGGGCCCTCCGTGGCGCTATTATCTGCCCCAGCCGACGCATTGGTTGGACCAGGCGCATCCGACCATGAGCGACGACATACCGAGGTTCGCGGCCCATGGTCGACTGATCGTCAAGCCGGAAATCGCGCGCGTCGACGGCCAGGACGTGGTGTTCACCGACGGGTCACGGGAGACCGTCGATCTGATCGTGTTCGCGACCGGTTACGAAATCACGGTCCCGTTCCTCGATCCCGCACTCTATCGCGGCAACCAGGGTTCATCCCCTCTCTATCTATCGATGGCACATCCACATCACCGAGGACTGTTCTTCGCAGGCCTGGTGCAGGCGAACGGATCCATCTGGCGTCTTGCCGCAGCTCAAGGTGACGTCATCGCCAATACGATCGCAGCCAAAGCCGCAGCACGCGATGAATATGAAGCGTTTTATGCACGCGCAACGTCGGCTGCCGCCAAAACGACCGTCAAGACTGGGTTCGTCGAGTCAGAGCGCCATACATTGGAAGCCAATTACTACGACTACGCGCGTGAGCTGATGCGGGAAGCACGCCGGTTCAAAGTTGCAAAAACAGCGCGTACCGCTTCGGCGTCCACGCAAACCGGAACGCACCCGATTGCGGCTGAATAACCTCCGCAATCACCCGTTCGGCTCATCAGCGATGATTTTGCCGGGGTTGAAGATGCCGTCTGGATCGAGTGCCATTTTGATCTGGCGCATCACTGACAGCCCCTCGCCGAGTTCAGCCTTCAGATACTTCATTTTACCCTGACCAACACCGTGTTCGCCGGTGCAGGTGCCGTCCATGCGGATGGCGCGTTCAGTCAGCCGCGACACGAACTCCTTGATGGCCGCTTCCTGCAGCGCGTCGCCTTTGTCGAACACTGGCGAACAGTGGAAATTGCCGTCGCCGACATGGCCGACGATGGGCGAAATCAATCCCATGCGCTTGATGTCGGCCTGCGTTTCGAGCACGCATTCGGCCAGCCGCGAAATCGGCACGCACACGTCCGTTGCGAACACGTCCTTGCCGGGCCACGTCGATTTGACCGCCCAGTAGCCGTCATGGCGCGCTTTCCACAGGCGTTTGCGATCTTCTTCCCGCTCGGCCCAATCAAAACCGGTTGCGCCTTCGGCATCCGCGATCGCCTTGAAGATCTCGACTTGATCGCGTGCGCCGACCTCGGTGCCGTGAAACTCGAGAAACAGCATCGGTTGCTCGGGCAGTCCGAGTTTCGAATGCACGTTGACCGCATGCACCTGGACTTCGTCGAGCAGCTCCATGCGCGCGACGCCGAGGCCCAACTGGATGGCTTGGATGACCGAGTTGCACGCACCTTCCAACGTCTTGAACGGACACACGGCGGCGAGGATCTTTTCAGGCGTGCCGTACACCCGCACGGTCAATTCGGTGAAGATGCCGAGTGTCCCTTCCGAGCCGACCATCAGACGGGTCAAGTCATACCCGGCCGAGCTTTTGCGCGCCCGATTGGCGGTTTTGACGATCCGGCCGTCGGCGAGCACGACCGTGGCGTTGATCACGTTCTCGCGCATGGTGCCGTATTTGACGGCTGTCGTCCCGGAAGCGCGCGTTCCGGCCATGCCGCCGATGGTGGCTTCACCCGCACCCGGATCGACAGGAAAGAACAGGCCGCGATCCTTGATATAATCATTGAGCTGTGTGCGCGAGACGCCGGGTTGCACAACGACGTCCAAGTCGCGCTCATTGACTTCCAGCACTTTGTTCATGCGGCTGAAGTCGACCGAAATGCCGCCGTACGGCGCGTTGACGTGGCCTTCGAGCGACGTGCCGGCGCCGAATGGCACGATCGGCACCGTGTGAGAGGCAGCCACCCGCACGATTTCTGACACCTCGTCGGCGGTTTCGACGAACACGACCGCATCGGGCGGCTGATTGTCGAGCCAGGTCAGCGTGTGCGCGTGCTGGCGGCGGATCGCCTCGCCCGTCTGCAAGCGGTCGCCGAAGCGCTGGCGCAGAATGTCGATTGCCGTTGCCGTCTTGGCGGGATCGCGAAAACGGGAGCGTGTTGGGGCGGCAGTGGCCATCGAGCGAACTCCGAGCAGGATAGAACCGCCTCCTAAGCAGACTTTTGCGCAGCCGCCAACGACGAGACTTTCACCGCCTTGCTTCACTCGGCACCACGGTGTAGGCGGCACGCAACGGCGCGAGCGCGCGATCAACGCATGTGAAAGGGGATAGCGGCGGGTTGGCTGCGGGCAAACTGATCCCGACGCGTGCCACCTTGTTTCGCTGTCCGATCGATTATGGGCTTCAAATGCGGTATCGTCGGCCTGCCCAACGTCGGCAAGTCGACCCTGTTCAACGCTCTCACGCAAACGGCGCAGGCGGAAGCGGCCAATTATCCGTTCTGCACCATCGAGCCCAATGTCGGTGAAGTCGGCGTTCCCGATCAGCGCTTGGACACGCTGGCCGCCATCGGCAAGAGCGCCAAGATCATTCCGACCCGTCTCACCTTCGTCGATATTGCAGGCCTCGTGCGCGGCGCCTCGAAAGGTGAAGGTCTCGGCAACCAGTTCCTGTCGCACATCCGCGAAGTCGATGCTGTCGCCTACGTCGTGCGCTGTTTCGAGGATGGCAACATCACCCACGTCGAAAATCGCATCGACCCCTTGTCCGACGCCGAAATCGTCGAAACCGAATTGATGCTCGCCGACTTGGAAAGCCTCGAGAAACGCCTGCCGAACCTCGAAAAGAAATCCAAGCAGGGCGACAAGGAGAGCAAGGCTCTGGTCGCCATCGTCGAAAAGGCGCTCATACCACTGCGTGATGGCAAACCTGCCCGCACCGCGAAAATGACGGACGAAGAAAAGCCGTTGTTCAAAGGCCTGCAATTGCTGACCGCCAAGCCGGTCGTCTACGTCTGCAACGTCGACGAAGGCTCGGCCGGCGCCGGCAACGCGTTCTCGGCCAAGGTTGCCGAACAGGCAAAAATCGAGGGTGCGGCGATCGCCGTTATTTCTGCCAAAATCGAAGCCGAGCTGGCCGGTTTGCCGCCCGAGGAGCGCACTGCGTTTCTCGCCGACCTCGGCCTTGAAGAACCAGGCCTCAACCGGCTCATCCGCGCGGGTTACGGTCTGTTGGATCTGATCACCTATTTCACGGTTGGTCAGAAAGAAGCGCGTGCCTGGACCATCACGCGCGGCACCAAAGGCCCGGCCGCAGCCGGCGTCATCCATTCCGACTTCGAGAAGGGTTTCATCCGCGCCGAGACCATCGCCTATCCCGACTATGTCGCCCTGAACGGCGAGGCGGGTGCTCGGGATGCCGGCAAAATGCGCCTCGAGGGCAAGGAATACGTCGTGCAGGACGGCGACGTCATGCACTTCCGGTTCGCCACCTGAGCCTTGCGGCGGCACGCGCCCTCTCCCCATGTCCTGTCCGAGGCGTTAGAGATCGGGCGACGCAACGCGAAAGGCCACGACATGGCGACCGCCATCCCGATGACAGTGCTCACGGGCTATCTCGGCTCCGGCAAGACAACGCTGCTGAAACGATTGCTGACCGACCCCGCGATGGCTGGCACGGCCGTCATCATCAACGAGTTCGGCGAGGTCGGTATCGACGACGCGTTGATGGAGAAGGCTGACGACGACGCTGTTCTGTTGCCGTCGGGGTGCGTGTGTTGCCAGGTGCGCGGCGACCTCAAGATCACTCTCGCCAAGCTGCACCGGCAAACCTTGCATGGTGAGATCCCACCCATTCGCCGCGTCGTCCTCGAGACCACCGGGCTCGCCGATCCCGCCCCGATCGTGCACACGCTGATGACGGACGAGGATACGTTCCGCATTTATCAGCTCGACGGCGTGGTCACCACGGTCGATGCCGAACACGGTTTGATGCAGCTCGACACGCACTTCGAACCCGCCAAACAGATCGCCATCGCCGACCGCATCGTGATCACGAAATCAGACCGCGCGACGGCCGCCGATGTGGCTACCCTCGAATTGAAGATCCGCGCGCTCAACAAATCCGGCGAAATCCTGCGCTCGGTGCTTGGCGACGCCCCGGCTGGTCGCTTGTTCGGGCTTGGCGCGCACGAACCCGCGTTGGCCGGCAGCGACGCCCGACAGTGGCTCGCCATCGAACCACACGAATCAGCTGCTCATGCGCACACCCACGACCATACGTGCGGTCCCGACTGCGGCCACGATCATGCCCATCATCACCACCATGACCCCGCGCACCTGCACGGCATTTCGTCGTTCGCTTTGACGTTCGATCAAGAACTCGACGGCAGCGGCTTGTCGCTCGGTCTGCAGACGATGGCGGCGAGTTACGGTGACCGGCTGCTGCGCGTCAAAGGCATTGTCGCGGTGCAAGGGCAAGGCAAGCCGTTCGTCGTTCACGGCGTGCAGCACGTGTTCTATCCCCCAGATGTGCTGAAGGACTGGCCCAAAACCGCCGACGGGACACCAGACAAGCGCTCACGTTTCGTCTTCATCACCAAGGACCTGCCGCGCGAGACCATCGTCAAGCACTTGAAACCCTTCATCGGTGAGGCAAACGCCTGATGCGCCCTGACTTGATGCGACCCGAAACGGCTCGGGATCTGGCAGCACCGGCCAATCCGCGCCGCGACCGCCGCATCGCAGCGCTTGTGGCGTTTGCGGGCATACTACTGACCATCATCGGCGTCCGTTTCTTCGTCGTCCCCGATTTGGCATCGCGCACATTCGGGCTCCTTGCTCGACCAAACGGGTTTCAGTTGCACACTGTCGTCGCCTTGCGCGACATCTGGCTCGGCGTTTTAGCAATCGGTCTCGCATGGTTCGAAGAGTGGCGCGGATTGACGCTGTGGCTCGGGCTCGGCGCCCTCGTCTGCTTCGGAGATGCCGGCATCGTGGTGGCAGCCGAAGGCAAGCCGTTGGCAGTTCTGTTTCACTTGGTATCCGGCGTCTTTTGCGCCATTCTGGCGGCCCTGTGCTGGCGCCGTGCGTTGCGACCCAAATAATCTCGTCGAGCCGATGTTGTCTTGTAAGCCGAGCTGACAGGCCAAGCTGACAGGCCAAGCTGACAGGCCAAGTTGACAGGGTTGCGCCGCCTCGTGTCAGCGGCCAATCTGGCCATGAGACACCACGTTGCGAGCGCCCGATGTCAGAAACGCCCAAGATGCCGATCACCGACGCCATGATCGCCGACTTTCAGCGCGATGGTGTCCTGCTCATTCCAGGCCTACTCGCGAACCGTGTCGACAGCCTTGCGCAAGCGGTTGAAGCCAACATGGCTGCGCCGAGCCAATTCGAGCGCAGCTATCGACCAGCCGACGGCAGCGCGCAGTTTTTTCAGGATTATTGCAATTGGCAACGCTTCCCAGGTTTCGAGGATGCCGTCCGTCACTCGTCCATGGCCGAACTGGCATCGAAACTCATGCGCTCGAAAACGGCACGCATTTTCCACGAACACGTGCTGGTCAAAGAGCCGGGCAATTCGATGAAAACGCCATGGCATCAGGACCAGCCTTACTACCTCGTCGAAGGCGATCAATCCGTCAGCTTCTGGGTGCCGCTCGATCCCGTGCCTCGCGAAATTGCGATCGAGTACGTTGCCGGGTCACATCGCACCGGTAAGCAGTTCCGGCCTGATCGCTTCAATGGTCAAGCGCTCTATGACGGCGACGCCCGTGACGCGGTGCCCGACGTCGACCTTAAACGGTCGACGATGAACGTTGTCGGCTGGGCCATGCAGCCGGGCGATGCCGTCGCATTCGCGTTTCGCACACTGCACGGTGCACCGGCCAATACGACGACCAATCGACGTCGCGCGGTGTCTTTCCGCTGGGTCGGCGACGACGCGCGCTTCGCCAGACGCTTGGGCAAGACGTCGCCACCGTTCCCACATATCGACGTCGTCGACGGCGCGGCCTTCGCGGGGCCGGATTTCCCGGTCGTCTGGCCCCTCTCGTCTGCTTCACTGCCGGCGTAACACCAAGCATCCTCGATCGTGATTGGTGGCGCACCTGTGCACCAAGGGGTGACCAAACAAGCAGAGAAATGGGTGGCCCGGCCACGACCTTGACAGGGTCAGGTCCGTAGGATGATCTTGGCGAAATCGGTCCGGCCGGCATCGATATCGGCGAAGGCTCGGGCACCATCGGCAAGCGGCCGTTCCTCGTACCAACGCAGATCACCGAAGCGCTTGGCGGCGAGGGCCGCAACCACTTCTCGGAACTCAACCATGGTGTAGCAATACGTGCCGACGAAGGTGATCTCCTGCAATGTCAGGCGCCGCACGTCGACGCCGTCGTTGCCGGGCAATAAACCTACATGCACGATCACGCCGCCCGGCTTGATCATCCGGAACGCGGCGTGCCGCGTGGCAACAGCGCCGACGGCATCGATCACGAGGTCGACCGTGCCCTCTTTCGGGGCGTTTGCGCCCGCCGGATCATAAACTGCGATCGGCCCTGCATTTGCAGCCGTCTTGCGCCGGCCGGCATGTGGCTCACCGAGCCGCACATCCTGGCCACCGCGCAGCGCGAGACACAACGCCGACGCCAACCCGATCGCGCCGCCGCCGAGCACCACGGACGTCACGGCCGACAGTGGTCTTGCAAGCCGTGCGATACCGAGGTCGACGGCATGATAGGCGACCGCGATCGGCTCTGCGAGCGCCGCCTGCACCTCGTCCAATCCCGTCGGCACGGATACGAGATTGCGCTCGGGCACGGCGACATAGTCCGCGAACGCACCCGGACGCGCGGGCAGCGAAACGATCACCCGCTCGGCGCACAGATGCATGCGTCCGGCCAGACAGAGGTCGCATCGGCCGCACGTGACCAACGGATTGATGGTCACGCTCTCACCCTTGCGCGGGCCACCGACGATCCGACCCGCAGCCTCGTGGCCGAGCACGAGCGGAGCCGGGCGTCGCTCGTCGTGGCCATGATACGCGTGCATGTCCGATCCGCAGATGCCGCACGCCGTCACCCGTACCAGCACCTCGTCGCCTGCTGGTACGGGGTCGGGTACGTCACGGACGGCCAGCGTGTTGGGGCCGGTATAGACGAGCGCTTTCATTGGTCATTGTCCTCGGCGATTTTAGGTCGGCATCGCGGTCTCGGCGAGACGCGCCCAGAACGTCGCTGCGTGGGGAATCGCATCGTCGTTGAAATCATAACTTGGGTGATGCAGCGGACCGCTGGCGCCATTGCCGAACATGATCATCGCGCCCGGGCATTTTTCCAGCATGAACGAAAAATCTTCCCCGCCCATGACCGGTGTCATGTTCGGCTCGACGCGGTCGCGGCCGGCGATCTGGCGCGCAACCTCGACGGCGAACGCCGTCTGGCGCTCATGATTTCTCGTCACGGGATATCCGCGCCGGTACGTGGCCTTGGCACTGCCACCGAACAGGCTG
>JANOAW010000587.1:0-2344 GCA_031411355.1 Hyphomicrobiaceae bacterium
CTGAATGCGATCCTGCGCTTCACGATGAAGCGTCACGGCAACAAAGGCATCGATATCGCGCGCTCGCGAGCACGCATGAAAAGCCCGCCTGCCCGTATGCTGCACGTGCCAGCCGACATGTCGGTCGAGACTATCCATCCAGCGCCAGGCCTCGAGTTCGATGTCGCCGATATCAAGGTTCAGCGCAACGGCACACCGGCGACCGTCGTCTATTATCTGCACGGGGGTGGCTATTTCTTCGGCTCGACCAAAACCCACCGCCAGATCGTCATCGCACTCGCCAAGACGGCCGGCGGCCCCGCATATTCGCTGGAATATCGGTTAGCACCGGAACACCCGTATCCGATGGCAATCACCGATGCTGTGGCCGGCTATCGCTGGCTGCTCGACCGGCATGGGGCTGCCCGCATCGTCATCGCGGGTGATTCTGCCGGCGGCGGTCTGGCACTGGCAACCATGCTGTCGGCACGCGCCGCCGGATTGCGCCTGCCGGACGCCTTCATCGGCTTTTCGCCCTGGACCGATATGGCGGTAACGGGCGCGAGCGTTCAATCCAACGCCAAGAGCTGCGCCATGTTCACACCGAACGGCATCGAGGCCGCCGCGGCAATCTATCTCGCCGGCGCCGATGCGCGCGACCCCTTGGCATCGCCGGTCTATGCCGATCTGACGGGGCTGCCACCGATGCTGCTGTTCGCGAGCCGAGACGAAATTCTGTATCACGATACGACGCGGCTGGCGGAACGCGCGCGCGCGGCCGGTGTCGACGTCGAGTTGATCGAGCAAAGCGGTTTGCCGCACGTGTGGCCGATCTTCGTGCGGCTTCTGCCCGAGGCGATGCAAGCGTTGCAGACCGTCAAACGCTTTCTTGAGCGTGTGTCGACGAACAAGGGGGCAGGCCGTGCCAACTGAACATCTCGACGTGCTGATCATCGGCGCGGGCCTGTCCGGGATCGGCTTGGCCTGGCACCTGCAGAAATACTGTCCGAAAAAAACGTTCGCCATCCTCGAAAGCCGTGATGCGATGGGCGGAACGTGGGACTTTTTCCGCTATCCGGGCCTGCGCTCCGACAGCGACATGTTCACGCTTGGCTATCACTTCAAGCCGTGGACAGGTGACAAATCGATCGCCGACGGCGCCGACATCCGCGACTACATCGTCGAAACCGCGCGTGAACACGGCATCGACAAAACGGTGCGCTTTGGCACCCGTGTCGTCTCAGCCACCTGGTCGTCGCAGGCAGCACGTTGGGAGGTCGAGGTCGTCAGCGGACCATCGACAGAGCGGCGGCGCCTGTCGTGCGGTTTCCTGCTCGTGTGCGCGGGCTATTACGCCTACGACGGTGGCTACACACCGCACTTCGAGGGGCGCGAGGCCTATCGGGGTCGCGTGGTGCACCCGCAGGCATGGACACCGGACATCGATGTGGCGGGCAAACGCCTCATCGTCATCGGTTCAGGCGCGACCGCCGTGACATTGATCCCCTCGCTGGCGCGCACGGCCGCGCACGTGACCATGCTCCAGCGCTCGCCGAGTTATGTCGTCGCTTGGCCGGACGTCGATCCGATCGCCAAGAAATTTCGCGCACGCTATTCGGCGGCGCGCGCCTATCGGTGGACGCGGGCAAAGAACATCGCGCGGTCCATGTATTTCTATCGCGCGGCGCGTAAACATCCCGATGCCGCCAAAGAACGCATGCTGACCATGGCCAAGGAGCACCTGCCGGCTGAGATGGTCGATGCGCATTTTACGCCCCGCTATAAGCCGTGGGATCAGCGTGTCTGCCTCGCGCCCAACGGCGACATCTTCGCCTCGATCGCGGCGGGCAAGACCTCGGTCGTGACGGACGAGATCGATACCTTCACGGCTGACGGGATCAGACTCGCATCGGGCCAGCATCTGCCGGCCGACATCATTGTCACGGCGACCGGACTGAACTTGCAATTCATGGGCGGAATTGACGTCGTCGTCGATGGCCGCACGATCGAGGCAGGCCGATTGATGGCCTACAAGGGGCTGATGTTCCGAGACATCCCCAACCTCGTATCCGTGTTCGGCTATACCAACGCCTCGTGGACGCTGAAGGCCGACATGGTCTCGACTTATGTCTGTCGACTGTTGAAGCTGATGGACCGCAAGGGCTATGCGTCATGCAAGCCGCTCGCCGACCCGAGCGTGCAGGAACGACCCTGGGTCGATTTCACATCGGGCTACTTCCAGCGCTCGGCCGCAGAGTTGCCGAAACAGGGCTCGAAGGTGCCGTGGCGACTGTATCAGAATTACCTCAAGGATCGCCTCATGCTGAGCCTTGGTCGGATCGAGGACGGCGTGTTGCGGTTCGAA
>JANOAW010000588.1:0-2265 GCA_031411355.1 Hyphomicrobiaceae bacterium
TGCACGATCTCGCCGATCTCGCCGACGGCTACGTCGCGCATGTCGTCGTCGACGACGCGGGTTTCGACATTCAATGCGGCACGGCCAGCCGAACCGGCTTTGCGCAGCTGATCCTGCGGGCCAAGGCCGGTTGCGAGCGGCGCAATCTCGGTTTGCCCGTAAAGGTTCCACAATTGCACCTGTGGCAGGCGTTGCTGCATCTCACGGAGAACCTCGACCGGCATGATCGATGCTCCGTAATAGCCTTTCTGCAGTGCCGTGAGATCGGTCGTGGCAAGGCTGTGCGACCGCAACAGGCCGATCCACACCGTCGGTGGGCAAAAAAACGACGTGATGCGATGTTCGGCCAGCAATCGAAGCACATTGTCCGGCGTCGGCGCGCCGGTGACCACGTTGCTCATGCCAAGATAGATCGCCGGGCCGAGAAAGGCGTCGAGCTGTGCACAATGATACAGCGGCAGTGCATGCAACATCACGTCGTCGACATGCATACCGCCGTCGATGATGCAGCTCATGTACTGCCACATGACCGCGTCGTGCGTGAGCATAGCGCCTTTGGGCAGCGATTCCGTGCCGCTGGTGTAGACGATCTGGGCGAGCATGCCCCCGTCGATCTCGGCGACGACAGCTGCCGCGTTTGGCGACAACAGCGTGTCGAAAGCAATGCCACCTGCGTGCGCGGGTGAAGTTTCGCCCGGCATCGACAGACACCACGCGACTTGCGTATCACGCGCGGCGGCGGCACGGCCGACCTCGAACAAATCGGGCCCAATGGCGAGGACGCTTGCGCCCGAGCTGCGCAGTATGAAAGCGATCTCGTCGGCGTTGAGCATGAAATTGATCGGCACCAGCACCGCGCCGATGCGCGCGAGCGCGAAGCGCAAGGCGACGAATGCGTGTGAGTTGCGCGACAACACGGCGACCCGGTCGCCGATGCCGACGCCCTTCTGCGACAACCCGCGGGCGAGGCGATTGCACACCGCGTCCAGGTCGGCATATGTCCAAGTGACATCGCCGCAGCGGATGGCGATCCGGTCGGGATAGCGGCGTGCCGAGCGGCGCGGCAGGTCGCCGATGGTGTGGCGGCGCGCGACGGCGATTTCGGGGGCGATCCTGGCTGAGAGTTCGGCTGACATACGATGGCTCCGTCGTCGATCGAGCGAGATTAGCCGCTCGATCGGCTCGTGCAAGCGATCTCGCATTGCGAACGGTTGATCATAGCGATAGCGTCGATCGGTCAGCATCGAGGGGGTCACGATGGCCAAAGCCGCCGCCAAGTCGAAACCAACTGCCAAGGTCGATCATCGCCACCCGCTCGACCCGCTGAGCGAAGTTGAAATCAGCCTCGCGTGCGAGCTGCTCAAATCACTGCAGGGACTGTCGTCCTCGACCCGCTTCGCTTTCGTTCAGCTCGAGGAACCGCCTAAAGCCGACGTCCTCGCCTGGAAACCCGGCAAGCCACTGCATCGGCGTGCCGCGGCCACAGTTTTCGACACCAAGACGGGTGCCACCCACGTCGGCATCGTCGACCTCGAGACGAAGCGCGTGGCCTCCTGGATCGAGCACAAAACCAAAGAGTATCCGTATGGTCAGCCGCCAGTGATCATCGAAGAATTCTTCAAGGTCGGCGCCATCGTCAAGGCGGACGCGGGCTGGTTGAAAGCCATGAAACGTCGCGGCCTGACCGACGCCGACATCGCGCTGGTGCAAGTCGATCCGTTCTCGGCGGGTTATTTCGATCGTGACATCGAGAAAGGCCGCCGCCTTGTTTCAGCGGTCAGCTATTATCGCGCCGGCCCCAAGGACAACGGCTACGCCCACCCGATCGAGGGTGTGGTGGCTCTTGTCGACTTGATCGAGGAAAAGGTCATCGACCTCGTCGACGAGCCGGACGTCGTGCCGATCCCGAAAACGAAGCGCAATTATCACCGCGAAGACCTGCCCGCCCCGCGCACGAGCGTGAAACCGCTCGACATCATCCAGAAGGACGGCCCGAGTTTCAAAGTCGACGGTTGGAAAGTCGATTGGCAGAATTGGTCGTTCCGTGTCGGTTTTTCGGCCCGCGAAGGCCTGGTGCTCAATCAGATCTCGATTAAGGACACGACTGGCAAAGCCTCGACGGGCAAGGACGCGGCAGCAACATCAGGCGGCAAGGAGCGACCGATCATCTATCGCGCGTCACTTACCGAGATGGTCGTGCCGTACGCTGATCCAACGGCGAACAATTTCTGGAAGAACGCGTTCGATGCCGGTGAATACGGTCTT
>JANOAW010000589.1:0-4372 GCA_031411355.1 Hyphomicrobiaceae bacterium
GGAGCGTGTCGTCCCGACCGCCGTTGCTTCGTCCGCCCCACCTGCACCGGTGGCAACGCCTGCCGCCCCACCTGCTTCATCGGCTGCACCTTTTACGCCACCAGCTCCTGCGGCTGCACCTGCTGCCCCGCCTGCGCAGACTGCAACGGCTGTTGCGCCACCTGCACCAGTGGCCGCGCCTACGGTACCAGCTGCACCTGCCCCATCTTCTCCGATGGCAGCGCCTCCTGCGCCACCAACAGCACCAACAGCGCCACCAGCGCCACCAGCCGCTCCGCCGGCGCAGCCTAAGTCGGCAGCGACACAAGTCGCGACAGGCGGCACGCCACTCGCACGGCTTCAGTCATTCAAGGACTGTCCGACGTGCCCCGAGTTGATCACTGTACCTGTTGGCAATGCTATGATCGGTGCGCCAGATGGCGAACAGCCCGTATTCGAAATCGAGCGGCCGGCACGCATGGTGTCTTTTGCCAAACCGTTCGCTGCCGCACGGCATGCTGTTACGTTTGAGCAATTCGACGCCTTTGTCTCGGCCAAAAAGCATGTCCTTGCGGCCGGCTGCAATGTCGACGCCGACGATCGCTGGATTGATAAGCCAGAACTGTCGTATCGCGTGCCCGGTTTCGCACAGACACCGCAGCATCCCGTTGTGTGCGTTGCCTACCCGGATGCGACGGCCTACGTCGCGTGGCTCACCGAAACGACCGGCAAGCCCTATCGATTGCTTGCTGAAGCGGAGCGTGAGTACATCACGCGCGCCGGAACCACAACCGCGTATTTCTGGGGCAATCAATTTGACCCCGCACGTGCCGCACACGACACGAGGCGGCGCCCGTTGACGGTTGCGAAAGGGGCCGCACCGGTTCTGAGCCGCTACACCGGCACCGTCCCTGTGCAATCGTTCCAGCCCAATGCCTGGGGCTTCTTTAATGTGCACGGTAACGTCATCGAGTGGACGCAGGACTGCTGGAACCGAACGCTTGTAGGCTTGCCGACGGACGGCGGGCCAGCGGTAACCGGCGACTGCACAAGGCGTGTGCTGCGCGGCAGCGGCTGGAGCTTTTGGCCGGTAGATCTGCGCTCGGCCTACCGGGCCGCGGACGACAAGGACAGCCGCTTCGTGCACGTCGGATTTCGCGTCGCACGTGATCTGATCGATGGCAAACAGTAATTCAGCGCCCAGGAGGCACCATGCTACGCCGTACTTTCTTGTTCCTTGGCCCCTCGCTGCTGTTGCCCTCGCGGGGCTTTGCCCAGTCGAGCGCGCCGCCGTCTGAAGTGGAGCGCATTGCCGATGCTTTGCGGCCGCGGCGACGGCGCGGCGGCAGCGGCCCAGCGATCGACCCGAAGGCCCTCGAAGTCATCGAGCGCCTCAAGGCCGTGCGCCGCACGCGCGGCATGAACCACCGTGAGCGCGACGAACTGTACACAGCGAGCAAGGACATTCCGCAGGTAGACTTGGAGATCTATTTCGACTTCAATTCCGCTGTCATCGCCGCCGCCGCCAGGCCGAAACTCGACGACCTCGGCCAAGTCCTCGCGCGCGAAGAATTCAAATCCGGCACGATTGTTATCGGCGGCCACACCGACCGCAAAGGCACAGCTGCCTACAACCAACCTCTCTCCGAGAAGCGTGCCGAGGCCGTCGGGCGCTATCTCGCGGAGGTACACAAAATCGATCCCACGCGGCTGTTTCCGACCGGATATGGATTCAGCAAACTGAAGCTGCCGGCCAAGCCGTTTGCCGACGCGAACCGACGCGTGCAGATCGTCAACGCGGCGAAGGGATAGGTCCGGCTTTCAAAATCCAACGTGTGTCAAGTGGTCGATCACGACTTGCGCACAGCCCGAATCGCGACGTATCACAATTTACAGGATCGAGCCGCGACACGCGTGCGCCTACTGCAACGACATGTTCCGACAGTGCGTCATCCCCATTCCCGCGGGCCGCACTTTTTGAGCGCGGCTCTCCCTGTTCAGGGCAAAGTGCATGCTAAAATTTTCAAGACCGGTGGCAACCAGAATGGCCACCCTCGCAGCATTCATGCATATGATTGGTGGGGCTTGGGGGCGGGACGCGTGTTTTGTATTCGAAAACAATAACGTGGCCGCCATTGGCACAGCACTGCTGACCGGCGAAGCATCGACGTCTCAGGTTTTGGAAGTGCTGGCCGAGCGCCGCGTAGACACTGCTGCATTGTGTCCACCCGGAACGTCCCGTGTCGACGGAATCTGCACGGCACCGCCGGTCATGGCTGCATCGGTCGTTGCTCCGCCCCCACCACCCGCGCCCGTTGTTGCGGCAACACCCGCACCCTCACCTGCACAACCAGTGCCAACGCCGCCGGTCGCTGCTAAGGCCGTTTCGGCTCGTGTCGTTGCAAAAGCCGCTCCGCCGTCTGCGCCGAAGGCAGCCTCTGCGCAGACGCCCGCAGGAACTACATTCACGCCGCCGCAAAAATCCGCCCCTCAGCAGGGGCCGCAAGTCGCGCAGAAGCAAGAAGCACCGCAAACAGCGAAAACGCCAGCGCCTCAAATCACAGCGCCTGCAATCGCGCCCAAGCCGAAGGTGACGGTTGCGCAACCAACGCCGCGCCCGCAACCCTTTGTGTCGAACGACTCGTATCCGCCTGCGGTACCGAGCCACGATCTGAGTGCGCCAGAACGCCGTCAAGGCGCCTGGACCGAAGCCTTCGCTCAACGAGAGTTCCGTCCGGCACAGAAACAGGACACTGCTGGAGTGGTCGTCGGATATGATCACCGCTTCACAATAGGCGGATCTGTGTTTCGGGTCGGCGGCATTGGTAGTTATACCGACGTCTCATCCTCGACCAGCGCAACAGGCGCATCGGTGCCGCGCGACTATTTATTTAGCGGTGGCGTACCTCTCACGTTCACCGGTCTGCCAGGTCCGACGACACATGCCAAGTCGCGCACGAACGGCGTCGGAGGTGGGGCAACCTTATCGGCCAGCCGCGGCGGCTGGTTCATGGACGGTCTCGCTAAATTAGACTTCTTGGAGGTGTCGCGGCTCACCACCTCAACGGACGCATTTGGGACCGCGCGCGCCAGTGTGCGCGTTATTGATGCCAAGGTTGAGATATTCGACCAAAATGGTCGTTCACTTGGGAGCGGCAACGGAAGAGGCTGCATCGTTGCCAATGGAGGGGTGGAACCGAAATCAGACGCTGAGCGCGTAGCCGCCATCGCCAAAGCAGTAACATTCGCCGCCTCCGCCCCGGTCACCACAACCGAAACCGCCACGCTCGCCCTCTTCACCCTCGCGAGCAATCTCGGCCGCACGGTCGACCTGCACAATGGCTTCACGTTCGATCCATCGGTCGGCTTCCGCTATACGCACGCGAGCTACTTCAACACGTCAGCCAACGCAGCATTCCGTGACGCCGACTCGCTGCGCCTCGAAGCCGGCGCCAAGCTCTCGCACTCGCGTCCTGTCGGCGGTAATGCGGTTTGGATCAATGCTGTCGGCTTCTATCTCTACAGCGATGTCTGGGTGACAGGCGCGGTGTCTTCGTCGGAAGGCACGACCTTCCAGGGCGACGAAGGCCAGATCCGGGCACGCGGCATGCTGCAGAGTAAGATGCAGTTCAACAACGGCGTCCAGCTCTACGGCGAAGTGAACGGCCGCGTCGGTCGTGACTATCAGGCCGTCGGCGGCAAACTCGGTGCTCGCATCGAGTGGTGACGTCGCAGTTCGCACCAAGACCCAAGCCGCGGCGCACCCACGCTGCGGCTTTGTCATTGTGTGCCGACGAGATCGAACGGCGCCCAGCGGCCCGGATACGCATTCCACACGTCCTTGCCCCTCGCGCTGGCGAGACGGGCCAGCATGGCACGGCGCAAGGCTTCGCTTCGGCGGAGGGACGGATTGCGCTGCTGTTCTGCGAACAAAGATTGCATCAACGATTGCGTGTCCTTGCTGTCGACCGACCAGTGCGACACCAGCAAGCTGCGCGCACCGGCATGGATGAAAGCACGTGCAAGGCCGGACAAGCCGTCAGCACCGACTTTGTCGCCAGCCGCCGTGTCGCACGCCGACAGCACCACGAGGTCGGCATCGAGCGTCAGCTGAGCAATGTCCGAGGCCGTCAGCAGTCCGCTGTCATCCGCGCTCGGAGCATCCGGCACCGTCAGCGCCAGCGAAGGTTCGGTGGCGCCGAACTGGCCGGAAACGAATCCGTGCGTGGCGAAATAAATGACCCGGTACTGTGACGCATCCAAACGCTTCAGCGCCGTCACCGTCGCCTGATTGCCCGTAAGGATGTCACTGGGATCGGCGCGCAGGGTTGCGGCGACGGCGCGTACCTCGGCGACCGTTTCCTGCAGCGGCTCCTTGGCCAGATACGCGCGC
>JANOAW010000590.1:0-1748 GCA_031411355.1 Hyphomicrobiaceae bacterium
GCCGCTTTCGGCGGCGCCTCGAAATTGGCGATGCGCTCGCGCAGGATCGAGACGAAATAGCCCATGACATGCGCGTACGGCTGTTTGATGCCGAACAGATAGGCATACAGATTGCGCTCGGCGACGCGAAACCGTAGCTGCCCCGTCAAGCCGGTGTTGAGTTGATCCTTGGTGACGGCCTCGAGCATCTGCCCGCCGTTGTTGGCGCGCTTGTCGATCGGGTCCCAGGCGATGTTGACGGTCTCGGTTGAGATCGATGCCTTGTGCACCATTTCCCAGGGCCATTTGAAATATGGCCCACCCGGCAAGATTACGCGCACCTGCGGATACGCGTAGCGGTCGCGCTCCTCGGGGTGCAGTTGTTCGGCTATTGGATCGTTGAGGATCGTTGCTGCCGAAAGCCGTTGCGCGCGCCCGAAGCTGGTTTTGACCGCGCGTTCGTTCTGATTGACCGTGTAAAGACCGCCAACCAGATAACGGGCCAGGAACCAGACGACAAAGCCTGCGATGCAGCCGATCAAGGTGGACATGTCGGCTCCGAAATGTATTCCGAAACCTGAGTTTGCATGATTTAGGTGAACAAGGTGTTCCCGAGGGAACACCTTGTTGCAGACCATATCGAACTGAAAAGCGGCAAGCGGGTCATTTTCCCTTAGTAATCACGCATGTTGCGGCAGCACCAACGCCTCTGGCGCTGCCTTGCCGCGCAGCAGATCGCTGGCTTTGTCGGCGATCATCATGGTGGCGGCGTTGAGATTGGCCGAGATCATGCGCGGCATGACGGAGGCGTCGATCACGCGTAAGCCATCCATTCCATGCACGCGCAATTGATCGTCGACGACCGTGGTCTTGTCGCTCGCAGGTCCCATGCGACAGGTGCAGGCCGGATGGAACGTTGTCGTGCCGCGTTCGCGCGCGACCGCCATCAGTTCCCTGTCGGATTGGATCTTGTCGCCGGGATACGCCTCGTAGTCGAAATATGGCAGCAGCGGCCTCGACCGCAGCAACTTGCGACCGAGTTTGATGCCGGCGAGCAGCACGCGACGATCGCGCTCTTCGGCGAGATAATTCGTCTGGATGATAGGTGCGGCGAACGGGTCTGCCGAGCGAATTTTCACGAAACCGCGGCTTTCGGGCCTCTGCTGCCAGATGGCAACCGTCATACCCGGCGCATCTTCGAGCTGGCCCTGCACGCCCTCTTTGTAACTTGCCGGCGTAAAGGTGAATTGCAGATCAGAACTCTCGGCCGACTCACCCGAATGCCAGAAGCCGTAGACGATCGTCGGCGACATCGACAGCGGGCCCGAGCGCGTCATGGCATAACGCAACACTTCGCGGCCGAGCCGCCAGCCGCGCACCATTTCATTGATCGTCTCGATGTTCTTCACGCGCGCATTGAAGCGCGGTGCATAGTGATCTTGCAGACCGACGCCGACGCTCGGCAGAGCATGACGCACCGCGATGCCGTGCTCGGCGAGCAAGGCTGGATCGCCGACACCCGACAATTGCAGGATCTGGGGCGAATTGTACGTGCCGCCCGAAAGGATCACCTCGCGCCGCGCGTGGATCGTGACCTCCTGATCGCCGCGGTCACGCCGCACGAAGCGGACGCCGGTCGCGCGCTTGCCCTCAAAGGTGATTGCGAGCACGTGCGCATGCGTCTTCACATCCAGGTTCGGACGCGACATGGCGGGATGTAGAAACGCGGTCGCCGCACTCACACGGCGGCCATTGTGGATCGTGCGCTG
>JANOAW010000591.1:0-4155 GCA_031411355.1 Hyphomicrobiaceae bacterium
CAATCCCGCGACAGGGGAAGTGTATGGCCAGATCCCTGACAGTAATGAAAAGGATATTGAAGCAGCTGTTCATGCTGCACAAAAAGCATTTCCTGCCTGGAGTGTAAGTTCTGTTGAGCAGCGATTTAAAATACTCAACCGCATTGCAGAACTGCTCGATGAAAACCTTGATGCATTAGCGCTTGCCGAAACGAATGACAATGGCAAACCATTATGGCTTAGCAAAAAGATGGATATCCCCCGGGCTTCATCCAACTTTCGTTTTTTCGCAACTGGCATCATGCATTTTGCCAATGAGGCCCATGCGATGGAGGACAAAGCCATCAATTATACTTTGCGTCAGCCCATCGGAATAGTCGGCTGCATTTCACCCTGGAATCTCCCGCTCTATTTATTTACCTGGAAGATCGCACCAGCATTGGCCGCGGGAAACTGTGTCATCGCAAAACCTTCGGAAGTAACGCCCGTCACAGCTTTTTACGGTGAGGTCGCCGTCGGCGCCCGGCACGAGAACCTGTTCGACATCCGCCGACATCAGGATGCGCTCGGGCGTCACGAGTTCGAACTTGAAGGCGGTGGCCATTGCAGTCTCCGGTCGGCACAGGCGCAAACGATATGTCGGCGCGTCTAAAGCGGCCGGATGACGAGGCGTCAAGAGATCATGACGTCGCTCGGTCCCGATACCCGTGCGGTTCGGCAGCAAAAGCCCGGAACGTTCGAGCACATTCATTGCGATACACGGGCCCCTATTGTGGAACCAGGCAAATCATGATGCTTTGTTGCGACGTGTGCCTCATGTCGACCGACAGGCTGTGCTCATGTCGCCCTGGTTCGTCCTTGCCGGCTGTACCGCGGCCCTTTCTTTGACCGGGCCTGCCGTGGGCCAAGACCAAAACGCCGCCAAACCCTCTCAGTCGACGACGCGCGAGCAGGATCGCCACACCCTCCTGCAATTCACCGCCGGTTACGACATCATGATCTGGCCGACAGGCTCGATTTTGAACGCGTGCTTTTTCCTCGGCCAGCGCGCCCATCGCCGGCTCGTCGTCGAGGCCGCGGCCGAATGGAGCGCCGCCGGCAATATCCGGTTCGATTTCGGCCAGGCTCCGGGATATCGAGATTGCGACCCTGCCAAGCCATCGGCGATCCGGATCGGTTTCCAGCCCGATCTCGCCAGTTCGTCCCGCATCGGTACACGGGCGCGAGACGCGGCGCGCTCCCGGCCGACCATGTTCATCGGCGTCGGTGGTATCGTCACGCGCACTGACGACGACATCCGGTATGCGGCGCTGCATGAACTCGGCCATGCCCTCGGCTTGCCGCACGAGCACCAGCACCCCGCGTCGCCATGTCCGGCAGAGTTCAAGATCGCAGCCGTGTGCGAGCGCCAGGACGTATTCGCCGCCTACACCGAGCTCGAGCGCCAGGAAACTCTGGCCATGATGCGGAGCCAAGTGCGCCTGCGCCGCGATGCCGACCCGGCTGCTTTGCCGCCCTATGATGTCGGGTCGATCATGCACTATCGGTTCCCGCCCGCGCTGCTGAAAGGCGCGACCAGCAGCGCCTGCCATACGTTTGCTGCGCGATCGATGTCGGACGCGGACACGGCGAAAATCGCGCGCCGCTATCCGCTCGATGCGGACCAGCAGCATCGCTTCATACGCGCGCGCGCCGAAATTCTCGCTCAGGATCTGTACCACAGCAGCCCGTCGTTTGAGCACGCGGAGCGCGTGGCCCGCCTCGCAGAGGCCTATGTGGCCGAGACGTTTCCCGAACTCGAAGTGATGGTGCCCCTCGACAGAACGCGTTTTGGCGCCGAGATCGCCGATGTCGCGGCTACGCCGGCTGACGTGCCGGCGGCGCTGTGCCAGCCGCGCCGACCATGACGTCCCCGCTATTTCTTGCCGTGCCTGTCGGAGAAGTTCGAGAACACCATGTCGGGCGACGACGTATTGTGCCGCGAGATGGAGGTGCGGCCGGCCCACAGGTCGGTCGCTGTGGCGCGCTGGAACGCCAGGATGTTGTCCTCGCGCCAACCTTTGCCGCCTTTTTCTCGCACAGCGACGCGGGCGACGTCATTGTTGAAGTCGGTGATGTACATCGATCGCAAGGCGGCGAACGGTTGGCTCGACACGGGCGTGTCGAAGCTGACGTCCAAGGCGTGTCTGTTCTGATCGACGACCGCGAGCTTGATGGCAGCGGTGCCGCCGCGTTCGAAGGCCAAGGAAAAAGTGCGTGACTTGGGGTCGAACGCGACCTCTCGGATGCGCACGATCGGTCGGCCGTCCTGCTCGATCGGCCCAATCAAGAACGACGACCCGAACGCCGTCGGTGCCATGCCGGCCGGTGCCTTGGGTCGAATGCGCCAATAACCATCCTGGGGATAGAGCACCAGGACCTCTTCGCCGCCCATCGGCCGGATCATCCAGACCTGGATCAGGTGCAAGCCCTTTTCGACGCGGTCGCCGATGCGCAACGTCGCCTCCGCCGGCCGCCAGAAGGTCGGGAATGTCAGGCCGACAACCCACATTTCGATGTCTTCGTACACGGTCACGCGCTTTGGCACCGTCGGCGCGGACGGCGGCGCGAAGGCTGGGTCGCCCTTCATGTCACACGCCGTCCAATCAGCCTCGAAGCTGTCGCGCTGGAGGGAGCCAATATATGCGGGGTGGGCGGCCTCGATGCGAAACGATTTTACGTCCCGACCGGCAATATTGAGGGTGACGTTGTCCTTTTCCGCACACAGCACCGGTTCCGACGCGTTGGTCACCTCGACGGCGAGGCCGTCGAGCGATGCGGCCGTGGCGGACGGCCATGACAGCGGAGGCACAATCGCAGCCGAGGCGAGCCAAGCGAGTGAAACGACCAACGTGCGCATCGACGAAAACCCCCTCGTGCCGGAAGCACCGGCCGCGTCTCGCATAGCGCACGCACGTCGCGCCGGAAACTGGCGATCATTCAGGAAACAGATCGCTGGTATAGTAGCGTTCCGCTGACGAGGGTGCGAACGTGACGACGGTCTTGCCGGCCATGTCGGCGCGCGTTGCGACGATGATGGCAGCGGCGAGGTTTGCGCCGGTCGAGATGCCGCCGGGAATGCCCTCGGTCTTGGCGAGCCAGCGCGCGGTGTCGAACGCCGCTTCGCTCGGGATCTTGATCACCTCATCGATGATCGACCGATCCAGGACTTGGGGAATGAAGCCTGCGCCGATGCCCTGGATTTTGTGGACACCCTTGGGCTCACCCGACAGCACGGCCGACGTCGTCGGCTCAACGGCGAACACCTTCAGTGCCGGGTTGCGCGCTTTCAAAACCTGACCGCAGCCGGTGATCGTGCCACCGGTGCCGACGCCGACGACCAGCGCATCGATGCGGCCGGCCGTGTCGTTCCAGATTTCTTCGGCTGTGGTCTGCACGTGGACGAGGGGATTGGCCGGATTTTCAAACTGGCTCGGCTGCACACTGCCAGGAATGTCCTTGAGCAGATCGTTCGCCTTGGCGATCGCAGCTCCCATGCCGCCCTCCTTGGGTGTGAGCACCAGTTCCGCGCCAAGGTGGGCGAGGATCTTGCGCCGCTCGATCGACATGCTTTCGGGCATCGTCAGGATCAGGCGATAGCCGCGCGCCGCCGCGACGAAAGCCAAGCCGATGCCGGTATTGCCAGATGTCGGTTCGACGAGGGTGGTCTTGCCCGGCGTGATGCGGCCGTCGGCTTCCAGACGGTCGATCATGGACACGCCGATGCGATCCTTGACGCTCGACAGAGGGTTGAAGAATTCGAGTTTCAGCAAAATATCGGCTTTGGCACCCGCAGCCGCCTTGATCTTGGACAAGCGCACCAGGGGCGTGTTGGCGATGGTCTCGGTGATGTCGTTATAGACGCGACCGCGGCCGCGCTCGGGAATTGCGGCAAGTGTCTTGATGGTGGTGTTCGACATGGGGGCCTCATCGACTGGAACCGTATCGCAGGGTATGGCGATGTCCAGCGTCTCCTGCAATGGACGCGTGCGCACGACATCTCCTCGACGAGACGGCATCGGCGCAATGAATTGGCGCCGTCAGCGGCGTCGGCCGGTCGGGGTTTTCACGGAACGTCGTGGGAAGGCGACGGCCTGTGCTTTTTTGCGTTTGGCTGCCGATTTCGACGCGGTCGGG